>JAHFSF010000133.1 GCA_023265875.1 Gammaproteobacteria bacterium
AGCCCGGTGACGACCACGCGACGCTTGCTCAAGCCATTTCCTCTGCCTGCCGGGTCTGGCACGACGCAACGAGCCCCGGCCACGGGGCCGGGGCTCGCGCCGCGTCTGTCTCAGGACTTAGACTGGTGTTGGACGATATAGTCGATTGCCTGCTGCACCGTCGTGATCTTCTCGGCATCCTCGTCCGGTATCTCGGTCTCGAACTCCTCTTCGAGCGCCATCACGAGCTCGACCGTGTCCAGGGAATCGGCACCCAGGTCGTCGACGAACGAGGCGTCATTGGTGACTTCCTCGTCCTTCACCCCGAGCTGCTCGGCAACGATCTTCTTGACCCGTTCTTCGACTGTGCTCATCGGTTTCTTGTCCCTTGCCTTGTGATGCCCTTGGCGGCGCGTGGGCCAACCCGGGGGTCGCCATTCTATGCCACGGACCCCCTACTGGCTACCAGAAACCTTTCTTGTCCGCTGTTTCTGAAGGCATTTTCGCGCAGGGCAGTAGCGGAAATACGCTCATGACATGTACATTCCACCGTTTACGTGCAGTGTCTCGCCGGTAATCCAGCCTGCGGCCGGCGAGGCCAGAAAACAAACGGCCGCCGCGACGTCTTCCGGCAGGCCGAGGCGACCCAGCGGAATCTGCGCTGCCAAGGTCTCGCGCTGCGCCGCGGACACCGACCGGGTCATATCGGTGTCAATGAAGCCCGGCGCCACGACATTGACCGTGATGCCCCTCGAGGCGATCTCGCGCGCCAGGGAACGCGAGAAACCGCCGATGCCGGCCTTGGCGGCGCTGTAGCTGGCCTGGCCCGGATTGCCGATCATCGCGGACACCGAGGAGATACTGACGATCCGGCCCCGGCGCGCCTTCATCATGCCCCGCAGAACCGCCTTGCTGAGCCGGAATACCGACCCCAGGTTCGTGCCTATCACCGCATCCCAGTCCTCCGGCTTCATGCGCAGCAGCAGCGTGTCGCGGGTGATCCCGGCGTTATTGACGAGGATCGAGATCGCTCCTTCCCGTGCCTCGATGTCCGCGACCGCGCGATCGATGCCGTCACCGTCCGCCACGTCGAGCACGAGGCCACGACCGCGGACGCCGGCAGTCCGGAGCGCAGCGTCGATTGCCGCGACGCCCGCGGGCGCCGTCGCCGTCCCGATCACCGTCGCCCCCTGTGCGCCGAGGCCCAGCGCAATCGCCCGGCCAATTCCACGCGAAGCACCGGTCACCAGTGCGATCTCGCCCGCCAGTGTCTGGATCTTCATGCTTTTTCGCTCCCCGCGGCCGCAACCAGTGCAGCCTCCATCGTGTCCGCGCCGTCGATCGCATGGATCTGCAGCTCACGCCCTGCAGGGGAGCGGCGCGCGAGCCCGGCCAGCACCTTGCCGGGTCCACACTCGAGCAGCAGCCGCGCGCCTTCCCCTGTCATGCGCTCGACAATAGCCGACCAGCGCACCGGGCTGAACAATTGCCGGTACAAGCCATCGCGTATCGCATCCGGCGTGTCATGCAGTCCGCCGTCGAAGGCGTAGACACGAATCGCTGGCATGCTGATCCGCAAGGTCCGCAGCCGGTCACGAAGCTCCTCCGCAGCGGGCTTCATCAGCGCGCTATGCGACGGCACCGAGACCGGCAGCAGCACCGCCCGCCTGGCTCCCCGGGCCTTGCAGGACTCGACCGCCCTCGCGACCGCGCTCGCGTGACCGGCAATGACGAGCTGGCCCGATGCATTGTAGTTGACCGGTTGTACAACCTCGCCGCGTGCCGCCTCGACGCAGGCAGCCTCGATCTGGGCATCTTCGAGGCCCAGTATCGCCGCCATCGCGCCGCTGCCGGCGGGCACGGCGCGCTGCATCGCTTGCCCCCGGAACTGCACGAGTTCCGTCGCCGCGGCAAATTCCATCGCGCCGGCACAGACGAGCGCGCTGTATTCGCCGAGACTGTGGCCGGCGAGCATGTCCGGCACCCGACCGCCGCGTTGCCTCCAGACCCGCCACACGGCGACGCCCGCGGCGAGCATGGCGGGCTGAGTACGCTCGGTCTCCGCAAGCCGTTCCTCGGGGCCTTGCTGGCACATCTGCCAGAGGTCATAGCCGAGCACGGCCGAGGCTTCGGCGAAGATTTCCCTGACGAGCGGCGCGACCGCGCCGAGGGTCGCCAGCATGCCGACGGACTGGGAGCCCTGCCCCGGAAACATCATCGCGAGCTTCAAGCTGCGCTCCCGGCATTCATAACAATGGCCCGATTATAGGTTGAGCGCGGCGTCACAGGACGCGTGGCGCGGCCGCGGCCGTTGCAGGCGCTCTGTTATCATGCGGACCTTGGCAGGAGCAGCGAATGCAGGCAATTTCCCGGCGCGGTTCCGGATTCACGCTGATCGAAATCATGGTGGTCATGGTGATCATCGCGATCCTTGGCGCGCTGATCGGCCCGCAGATCCTCGGCCGGGTCGACGAAGCGCGGGTGACGGCAGCGAAACAGGACATCCGCGCGCTGGGCACCGCACTCGATCTCTACCGCATGGACAACTTCCGCTATCCGACGACCGACCAGGGGCTCGAGGCCCTGGTCAAGAAACCCGAGGACCCGTCATTGCGTAACTGGAAACCCGATGGTTACCTCAAGTCGCCGACCGTGCCCAGGGATCCATGGGGCAATGACTACCTCTACCTCCAGCCAGGTACCCGTGGCGGCGCCTACGATCTCTACTCGCTTGGCGCGGACGGCCAGGTCGGCGGTGAGGAAACCGATGCGGACATCGGCAACTGGAACGTCGATTGACGGCTTGAGCAGGTCGTGAATCTGATGTCCTCCCGCCCGCGCAGTATCGCGCGTGGCATGACCCTGATCGAAATCCTGGTCGTCGTCCTGATCATCGGGATCCTGGCCAGCATCGCCACGATCTCGGTCGGCGTGCTCGGCGAGGACCGGGAACTGGAGCGCGAGACGCAGCGGCTGACCGATTCGATTGCGCTGGTGCAGGAACAGGCCCAGCTCGAAGGGCGCGATTATGGCCTGCGCATCGAGACCGGCGGCTATGAATTCCTGCGCTTCGATGGCTTCGGGCAGCACTGGCTGGAAATCGAGGATGATCCCTGGCTGCGCCCGCGCGAGCTGCCCCCGGGTCTCGCATTCGAGCTCGTCATCGAAGGCCGGCCGGTCCTGTTGCGCCGGCCCGCGCAACCCGCAGCCCGCCTGCCGCAATTGCTCGCCCAGGGCAGCGGGGACATGACCCCCTATCGGCTGACGCTGGCGCGCCCGGATGCCGGAGCGAGCGTCACGCTGATCGGCAGCGCCGACGGCGCCATCGAGGTCGAGCGCAATGCCGCCAAGTGACGCCAGTCGCGGTTTCACGCTGATCGAGGTCGTCGTCGCGCTCGCGATCGTCGCCATTGGCATGTTTGCGGTCTTCAAGACCATCGGCGATACGGCTCACAACGTCGGCTACCTCCGCGATCGCACGCTGGCCGGCTGGATCGCCGACAACCGCATCGCGGAAATGCGCATATCCGGCGAGATTCCCTCGGTGGACGAAACCGGCGGCGACGTCGACTTTGCAGGCCGCCGCTGGCATTGGACGACGACGGTCGCGGAAACCCCGGTCAAGGGCCTGCGCCGGATCGACGTCCGCGTGCGTCGCGACGGAGATGCCGAGGACTCCGCGCTGGTCAGCCTGGCGGGCTTCATCGGCGCGACCGCAACCGCGACCGCGCCGTCGCCGACACCCTGGAATGGCGGCGGCCCGGGAGGCGATGAGTGACGCGCAGCCGGGCGGCGGGATTTACGCTGGTCGAAATCCTGGTCGCGACGGTGATCCTTGCCGTCATGGGCGTCATGTCCTACCGGGCGGTCAGGGAGGCGCGGGTCGCCGTTGAACTTACCACCGGGCACATGGACCGGCTGCGCGAAGTCCAGCGCGCGATGAACCTGATGGTCGGCGATTTCCGCACGCTCGCCCCGCGGCCCGTGCGCGAGCAGATTGGCGACGGTTACCGGCCGAGCCTGCTGCGCGATCCGAATGCGGTCTCACTGGTCGAGCTGTCGCGCGCAGGCTGGCCGAACGGCGCCGGCACGCCGCGCGGCACCGTGCAACGGGTCACGTACCGGCTCGAGGATCGCAACCTGATCCGCGCGTACTGGAACGTGACCGACCCGACGCTGGCGGATCCGCCGGTCGAGCGGCGCCTGCTCGGGCAGGTCGAGCGCATCGAGATCCGTTACCTGAATGCAGGCCGCGAATGGGTCACGCAGTGGCCGCCAACGGGCGGTGCGGAAGCCACCCGCCTCCGATCCCGCCCGCTCGCCGTCGAAATCACCATCGTTCTCGGCGACTACGGCGAACTCGTGCGCCTGGTCGAGGTTCCGGGATGAAGCAACGCGGCGTCGCCCTGATCACGGCAATCGTGCTGGTCGCGATCGCGACGGTGCTCGCGGTGCACATCGGCACGCGCGCTTCGCTCGACCTGCGTCGCACGGCGGGGCTGATCGCGCTCGATCAGTCCTGGCAGGTGGCACTGGGGGCGGAGGCCTGGGCCGCCGAGGTCCTGCGCGAGGATCACGACGATTCGCAGACGGATTACCCTGCCGAGCGCTGGGCGCAGCCGATTCCGCCGTTGCCGGTGGACGGCGGCACGGTGCGGGGCGGACTCGAGGACATGCTGGGCCGCTTCAACCTGAACAACCTGCTCGCCCCGAACGGGTCGGTCAGCGAGCCCGACATCCTCCGATTCGAACGGCTGCTGGCGAACGTCGGGGCCGATCAGCGCTGGGCGCGCCTCATGGCAGACTGGCTGGACGCCGACACCGTGCCCGGTTTCCCGCAGGGAGCGGAGGATGGCGACTATCTCGCGCAGAACCCGCCCTACCGCGCCGCCAATGGGTCGATCACGACGATCACGGAACTGATGGCTCTGCCCGGGATGACGATCGAGGAGTACCTCAAGATCCGCCCATACGTGGCGGCATTGCCGACCGGATCGAAGATCAATCTCTGCACTGCCGCCGCACCGGTGCTCGCGGCACTTGCCGCCGGCGGCGCCGACTTCGGCGATGCCAAGGCCCTCGAGGGCAATCGCCGCGACACCTGCTTCCCGACGGTCGCCGACCTGCAAGCCACGCTCGACGCGGCCGAATTCCAGGCCCTGCAGCCGGCAATTGCCGAAACTACGAACTGGTTCCGTGCCGTGTCGGTCGTCAGTATTGGCACCTCCGAACTCACGCTGTACAGTCTCATCGAGCGCAACAGCGCGGGCGGCAGCCGGACCGTGCTGCGCTCGATCGGCACCGAGTGAGGCCATGAGTCAATTTCTGGTATTGCGGCTGGCGGACCCGGTTTCGTGGGTCATTACCGACGCGACGGGCGGGCGTATCGGCCCCGTGTCGACCGGAAACCTGGCGGATGCAGTACCGCTGGTTGCGGACCGGTCGCTGATCGTCATCGCCCCGGGCGCCAGCGTCACGCTCGCCAGGCCTGAATTGCCCGTACGCGGCGGCGCGCGACTGGCGCAGGTCGCGCCCTATGCGATGGAGGAGTCGCTCGCCGGCGAGGTCGAGCAGTTTCATTTCGCCGTCGGCAGCACCGGCGAGGATGGGCGCACGCTGGTCGCCGCGGTGCGACGCGAGGAACTGCAGGGCTGGCTCGATGCCCTGAGATCGGCTGGACTGGATCCACAGGCCATCGTCCCGGACACCCTCTGCGTTCCCGACAACCCGGGCAAGATCGTGGCTGTCATCGACGCCGGCCAGTTGCTGGTGCGCGCGCCTGGCGCACTGTCCGTGACGCTCGATGCCGAGCCGCTGACCGAGTCCTTCACGCTGGCGGGTCTGGAGGGCGATGACCGCCATGTCCAGCTGTTTGTTTCGCAGCAGGACTGGCAGGATTCGCGGGAGATGATCGAGGCACTGCGGGAAGTGACGGGCAGCCTCGACCTGCAGCTGCTCCCGGACGGAGCGCTGCCGCTGTTCGCATCCGCGGCCCTGCGCCCCGATGCCTTGTCGCTGCTGCAGGGCGAGTTCGCACGCCGCAACGGCTGGCGCGCCGAATGGCAGCGCTGGCGAATCGCAGCCATGCTTGCGCTTGCGGTGCTGGGCCTGAATGTCGGCGTCAACGGCATCGACTTGTTCCGGATGCGCGCCGAGGAAGAACGGCTGGACGCCGCGATCGAGCAGGCGGTGCGCATCGCGCTGCCGGATGTGGAACGCGTGGTGGACGCGCGCGTGCAGATCGGCCAGCGACTTGCGGGAGGCGGCGCCTCGGATCCACAGGGACTGCTCGCCCGGCTCGCCGCGGTCGGCGGCGCGATGACGGGCGTTCCCGGACCGACCATCGCGGCGCTCGGCTGGCGCGACCGGTCACTGGAACTGCAGTTGATCGCGCCGGACACCGATGCGATCGCCCGATTCTCGCAGGCACTCACCGCGCGCGGACTGTCTGCCGATGTCGCCTCCACGACACCCGGGGACAGGGGCATCGAGGCGCGGA
>JAHFSF010000134.1 GCA_023265875.1 Gammaproteobacteria bacterium
GGATCGGCCGCACCCTCGATGCTGCCGTCGTCGTGCAGGACGATGCCGTGCAGTCCCGATTCCTCGCCGCGCCCGGACTTGACGGTGATGCCGCGCTCGGCGAGTCCTGCCTGCACCGCGGGCGGAAATTTGGCAATCTCGCCGAAGAAATCCTCACCACGGGCCACCAGGTTCGGCAGTTCGATGGCTTGCTGCAACGTCAGTTTCCACGCGAGCAGGCCGACCAGGGTCTTGGCGTTGTAGGCGATGATTGCCGTGCCGCCCGGCGAGCCGAGCGCTGCGACGACCTTGCCTGCGCGATCCAGCACGATAACCGGTGACATCGAGGAACGCGGGCGCTTGCGACCTGCGACCGAGTTCGCGACCGGCACGCCATCCACGACGGGAAGATACGAAAAGTCCGTCAACTGGTTGTTCAGTATGAAACCGCCGACCGCGCGGCCGGAGCCGAACAAGGACTCGACCGTGGTCGTCATCGAGGCCACGTTGCCCTCGGTATCGACCACCACGAATTGCGAAGTACCTGATGCTTCGGTGCTCGTATCGGTACCGCGTTGGATCGGCGCGGGATGACCTGCGGCGGGAGCGGGACCGGAAGCCGCGCCGATCAACGCGGCTCGAAGCCCGATGTAGTCAGGGTCGAGCAGACCGGCGACCGGCACCGGCACGAAGGCGGGATCGGCGACATAGCGATCGCGGTCCGCGTACATCAGGCGGCTCGCCTCGGCGAGCAGGAACCAGGCCTGGGGATCTTCCGGCCGGCGCAGTGCGATGTCGGTGCGATCGAGGATTGCCAGGAGCTGCAGCAGCGCGACGCCGCTCGACGGCGGTGGCGGCACGCAGACCAGGTAGATGAGATACGGGCCGCAGATCGGGTCCGTGATGCGCGGCAGGTAGGCTGCAAAGTCGCCTGGCGCAAGCGTGCCGGGCCGCGGTGCGGCATGCGTGCGCGCAATGATCGCGTCCGACAGCGGCGGCTCGAGCAGCGCGCGCGGCCCGCGCGTGGCGATCTGGCGCAGCGTATCAGCGTAGGCGGGGTTCTTCAGCGGATCTCCGGCCTGCACCGGCGTGCCGTCAGCGCGCGAGAACAGCGCGCGCACATCCGGCTCTGCGGCCTGCGGAAAGTCGCTGTTCGCGAATCGCGCGAGGCGCTTGGGCACCGCAACGCCAGACTCTGCCGCGCGGATCGCCGGCTCGAACAGGCGTGACCAGGGCAGCTCGCCGTGACGCGCGTGCAGCGCGCCCAGCATCGCAACTGCGCCCGGCACGCCGGTCGAGTGCCCGGAGAGCACGGCGTCGCCATACGACAAAGGCTCGCCGCGCTCATCGAGGAACATGTCCGGGCGCGCAGCCGCAGGCGCCGCCTCGCGGCCATCGAAGGCCGTGATGCGCGATGTCTTTGCATCGAAATAGAGGAGAAATCCGCCGCCGCCGACGCCGGAACTCTGCGGCTCGACGAGTCCCAGCATCGCCTGGACGGCAACCGCCGCGTCCGCGGCGCTGCCACCCGCGGCAAGGACCTCAATTCCCGCATCGACGGCGAGCGGATTGGCCGCCGCGACTCCGGCTTCGTGAACGGGTGGCGCTTCGACCTGTACCGGCGTCTGGGCGCAGGCGGCAAGCCACGCCGCAGCGAGTGACAGGAGTCCGCCGCCAATCAAAGACTTGCGCCAAGGCATCGGTTGAGGATAGCAGGATCTGCTGGCAACCCGGAGCAGGCAGAAGCTCTTTCAATCGTCATCCGGAGGAGTAATCTTGGGCCGTGCACAAGCTGTAGGAGGACCCTGCCAATGCACGACGAGTTGACCACGTTGCCCGGTATCGGGCCCGCCATCGCGGCGGATCTCCGGCACCTCGGCATTCACTCGATCCGGGAACTCGCCGAAGCCAACCCGGAACAGCTCTACCAGCGACTCTGCAAGATCACGGGCCACGATCAGGAACCCTGCCTGCTATACACGTTCCGCTGCGCGACTTATGCCGCGCGCACGCCGGAACCGCAGCAGGAACTCCTGAAGTGGTGGAACTGGAAAGACCGTCGCCTCGAAGACTGAATCTTAAAAAAGGGGACGCTGCCCTTTTCTGAGCAGCAAGGGAAGCGTCCCCTTTTGAACAATAATCCTTCACTGCGAAGGATTAACCGCCGGCGGGCGTCCAAATTAGCAATGGCTGACCAGGTGCACGTCGACCGGGCCGTGGCCCGCCGGATCCTGGGCGGCGACGAGGCTGCGTTCCGGGAATTGTTCGACCGCTTCTTTCCGCGGCTGTATCGCTTTGCGCTGGCGCGCCTGAGCGGTGACCAGGAAGCCGCGCGCGATATCGTCCAGCAGACCTTCTGCAATGCGATCGAACGGCTGGACAGCTATCGCGGCGAGGCGGCGCTCTATACCTGGTTCTGCCAGATCTGCCGCAATGCGATTGC
Source organism: Gammaproteobacteria bacterium (assembly GCA_023265875.1). GTDB lineage: Bacteria > Pseudomonadota > Gammaproteobacteria > Steroidobacterales > Steroidobacteraceae > SCUD01. Next base: position 2,423 of record JAHFSF010000134.1, read on the forward strand.
GGACCACTATCGCCGGCGGCAACGGGATACGGAACGGGTCGTGCTGCTGGAGGACCAGCCGAATGTACGCGCGATCCTCGAGGCGCTCTCGGCCCCGGTGGGCGATGAACCGGAGACCGGCGCCTGGCGGCAACAGATTCATCGGGTCGTCGAGGCGACGCTCGACGCATTGCCGGGTCATTACGGGGAAGTGCTGGAATGGAAGTATCTGGATGGACATTCGGTGCAGGAGATCGCACGACGCCTGGATGTCGGACCGAAGGCCGCGGAATCGCTGCTGACGCGGGCCCGCGAGGCATTTCGCGGTGCGATCACGGAACTCGCGGGCGAGTCGGGTGAATTGACGGGGCCGCTGAGCCGGAGCCCGGGGTAAACCAATGGAACATCAATCGCAGGATTCAGGGGATCGCGGCGACATGGTCGCAGCGCTGATTCGCACGGCGGGACGGCGGACCAGGCCGCCCGAAGATGCATACCAGCAGGTGCTCAGTGCGGCAACCGACGCGTTTCGCGCGAAGGCGGCGCAGCGGCGGGACCGGACCTGGCTGGTCTGGGCCGCGGCCGCTGGCGTTGCCGCGCTGGCGATCGCGCTGACGCAGCAATGGATCCCGGGCGCTACCGGGCCGGTGCCGGTTGCGACGGTGGCGCGCGTCATCGGCACCGTGGAATCGGGCACGGATGGCGGCTGGAGTCCGATGACCGAGCCGGGCGGCACGCTGGCAACAGGGGCGACGCTGCGCACGCTCGCGGGCGGCAGCGCGGCGCTGGTCCTCGAGGGTGGCGCGTCGCTGCGGCTTGCCGCCGCGACCGAAATCCTGCTCGATGGACCGCGACGGCTCTCCCTGCATTCCGGCACGCTCTATCTCGACAACGGCGCCAGCCCTGGCAAAGGACACCAGATTGCGACTCCTGCCGGCACCGTGCGTGATGTCGGCACGCAGTTCGAACTCAGGGTCGCAGACAGCGTCCTGCGGCTGCGGGTGCGCGAAGGGCGCGTCGAAATCGACCGGGCGGACCAGATGCTGAGCGGTTCGGCGGGCGAACAGCTCGAGATCGACGCCCTGGGTGGCGTCACGCGATCCGGTATCTCGGCAACGGACACGGCCTGGCAGTGGGCGGAGACGATCGGCCCGGCGCCTGACATCGACGGCCAGCCGGCAACCGTGCTGCTGGCCTGGGTTGCGCGCGAAACGGGGCGACAGCTGCGTTACGAATCCGCGGCGGTCGAGGCGCGCGCGGCGACGGTGATCCTGCACGGCAATATCCACGGTCTGGCGCCACTCGCCGCGCTCGAAGTCATGCTGGCGACGACCGACCTCGAACATGCGCTGATCGGCGATACAATGGAGATCCGAGCCCGCACCGAGCAATAACCCTTGCCGTGAAGAAACTGGCGCTGCTGCTGGCCTGCATGACCGGCGCCGCGGACGCGGCGGTTTACCAGGGGCTGACGCTCGAAGAGGCGCTCGAACAGTTCCGGGCGGACGGACTTCAGCTTTTCTACAGCAGCGATCTCGTCAAGCCCTGGATGCGCGTCGAGCGCGACCCGGTGGCGACCGATGCGCGTGCCCAGCTCGCCGAGATCCTGGCGCCGCATGGCATCAGTATCTCGGATGGTCCTGATGGCTCGCTGCTGCTGGTGCGCGAGGCCCAGCGTACGCCGCGACCGGCGGCACCCGGGTCACCGCACCGGCCGGCGCCGACGCCGCTCGATGTCATTGTCGTCAGCGCGAGTCACTACCTGTTCGGGGACGAAGCACCGATGTCCTCGGCGGCATTCAGCGCCGACGACCTCGAGATGTTGCCCGAGATCGGTGAAGACCCGCTGCGTGCCGTGTCGCGGCTGCCGGGCGTCGGGCGTCAGGATTTTTCGAGCCGCGTCCACCTGCGCGGCGGCACCGACGACGAGACACTCGTGCGCTTCGACGACCTGCGGCTGTACGACCCGTTCCATTTCAAGGATTTCTACGGCGTCTTCAGCACCATCGACCCGGGGATCATCAGCGACATGCGCGTCTATACCGGCGGATTCCCGGTGACCTTCGGGGATCGCAGCAGCGGCGTCATCGACGTCGCCCCGCGCCTGCCGGGGCGGGATTTCCACGGCCAGGCGGTGCTCAGCCTGTTCACGACCGGGCTCTCGATCGACGGCTCCTTCAACGACGGCGCCGGCGACTGGGCCATGGCCGCGCGGCGCAGCAACATGAGCGTGTTCTTCAACCTCGCGGCTTCGTCATTCGGGGAGCCGGATTACCACGACCTGTTTGCGCATGTCGGACGCCGCATCAATGACCAGCTGGCCATCTCCGCCAATGTGCTGACATTCGTCGACCAGATCGTGGCTTTCGACGCGGACCAGGAGGAAGAGGCCAGCGCCGAGTATCGCGACGCCTACTACTGGCTGCGCATGGACCTCGGCACGCCCGAGGCCCTCGGCAGCCGGTTGCTTGTTGCGCACACGGCGCTCGACAGCGAGCGCTCCGGCACCACGGAACTTCCGGGCATCGCGACCGGTGCGCTGCAGGATGAGCGCGACTTCAGCATCGATTCGATCCAGGCCGATGGCTGGTGGCGGCCGGGCGCGCGCTCCGTGCTGCAGGCCGGCGCCGAATGGCGGCAGATGAATGCCAACTATCGTTACACCGACGAAGCCGTATTCGAATTGCTGTTCCTGACCCCCGGGGCGCCCACGACGCCGTCACGCTCGCGATCGATCCATGTGCTGCCGTCAGGTCATCAGGCTGGCGCCTATGTCAACTGGCGCTTCGAGCCGACGACGACCCTGACCACGGATCTCGGATTGCGCTGGGACCGCGAATCGCTGGCCGAACAGGACGGATCGCAGACGAGCCCGCGTGCCGTACTGATGTGGCATCCCGCCGGGGACACGAGGATACGCATGTCCTGGGGCCGCTATTTCCAGTCCCAGGGCATCAACGAACTGCAGGTGTCGGACGGCGAGCAATCCTTTTCGCCGGCGCAGCGGGCGACGCACCTGGTCACCAGCATCGAGCACGACCTGACGACGACGCTGAGACTGCGCGCGGAAGCGTACCGCAAGGACTACGACCGTCCGCTGCCGCGCTATGAAAACCTGATGAACACGCTGGTGGTTCTTCCGGAGCTGAGACCCGATCGCATCCTGATCGCGCCCGACTCCGCGCGTGCGGAGGGCGGCGAATTGTCGTTGAACTACGATGCCGGAAATCTTTCAGGCTGGCTCAGTTACAGCTGGTCGCGGGTGCATGACCGCGTCGATGGGGAAGACTTCGCCAGGCTTTGGGATCAGCGCCAGTACGTCAGCGGCGGCCTGGGTTGGCGCAATGCGGCCTGGGAAGCATCCATTGCGGCTACCTGGCACACGGGCTGGCGGACCACCGAAGTTGAACTTGCGACGCTCGAACCCTTTCCGCTGGTTACGGTTGGAAAGCGCGATGCCCTGCATCTTTCGGATTTCGCCAGCATCGACCTGCGCATCGCGCGGCACTTCGACCTCGAGTCGGCCGGCGAGCTGACGGCCTTCGTCGAGCTGAACAACCTGATGAAGCGTCACAATGAATGCTGCGTCGAGTACCAGATCGAGGACCAGGAGGGACCGGTCTTTCTCGACGTCAGTTCGCAGGGATCGCTGCCGCTGATACCGTCGCTCGGCTTCACCTGGAAGTTCTGAGCGCAGCCCGCGCCGCGGGTCGTGGAAAAGGGAAGGCCCCCAGGCGGGGGCCTTCGCGCCGATTCCGATCCGATGAAGCAGGATCAGCTCGCGGGAGCCGCTGCGGCTGGCGCTGCGGCCGGGGCAGGTGCGTTGTCCGAATTCCAGATGTCGCGGAACAGGAACCACTTGCCATTCACCTTCTTGACGACCGACACGTACTTGCCGGTATCGACCGTCTCGCCTGCGGCGTCGGTGACGGTGAACGTGCCTGTTTCAAAGGCGAGATCGCCTGCCATTTGTTTCGCCCCACCCGTGATGTTCATCGTCAGGCCGGCAGCTTTGGCAGCAGCGCTGTCGCTGGCGATGAATTCGCGGATCGCGGCGCGGCCTTCGAGAGTCTTC
>JAHFSF010000220.1 GCA_023265875.1 Gammaproteobacteria bacterium
CCGCCGGCACCGCGATAACCGCGACTCGCCACGCCGACGCGCAGGCCGCGGGCGCCGAGTTCCTCCGCGAGCCAGATCACGAATGGCGTCTTGCCGGTGCCGCCGACGCTCAGGTTGCCGACGACGACAACCGGCCTCGACGACCGGTAGCGGCGCAACAGGCCGAGGCGGTATGCGCAACGGCGCAGGACCACGGCCCGTCCGAAGAGCCAGGCGAATGGTTGCAGCCACTCGCCGCGTCGGCCGCCGCCGTACCAGGTCGCGAGCAGCCAGTCGTGCATGGCTCAGACGTTGAACTGCATCCGGTGCAGTGCCGCATAGACGCCGGTAGCCGCGAGCAGCTCGGCGTGGGTGCCGGATTCGACGATGCGGCCTTCATCCAGCACGATGATCCGGTCGGCATTCTCGATGGTCGACAGGCGATGTGCGATGACCAGCGTCGTCCGGTCGCGCAGCAGCTCCACCAGCGCTTCCTGCACGATCCGCTCCGACTCCGAGTCGAGTGCAGACATCGCTTCGTCGAGGATCAGGACCGGCGCATTCTTCAGCAATGCCCTTGCGATCGCCACGCGCTGGCGCTGGCCGCCGGACAGCAGCATGCCGCGTTCTCCGACCGGCGTATCGAGTCCCTCGGGCAGGTCGAGGGCGAAGTCGAGCACGTGCGCGGCGCGCGCAGCGTGCTCGACGGCGGCTGCCTCCGCATCCGGGGCGCTGAAGGCAATGTTGTTGCGGATGGAATCGTCGACCAGCATGACCTCCTGGCTGACGAGGGAGAGCTGCATGCGCAGATCGCGCAGCCGGTACTCGCGCAGGTCCACGCCGTCCAGCAGGACCTGGCCTGAATCGGGGTCGTAAAACCGCGGCAGCAGGCTGACGAGTGTCGACTTTCCGCTGCCGGAGCGGCCGACGATCGCGATCGTCTCGCCCGGTGCCACGCTGAAGCTGATGTCGCGCAGGACGCGGCCCTTTTCCATGTCGTAAGTGAAGCTGACGCCGCGGAACTGGAGCTCGCCGCGCGCCCGCTGGACGCCATGCGCACCGCCCTGGTCCTCGGCGTCGGTGTCGAGTATCTCGAACACGCTGTGTCCTGCCACAATTCCCTGCTGCAGCGGCCCGACGACGCTGACGAGGCGCCGCAATGGCGCCGTGACCAGCAGCAGCGCGGTCAGGAAGGACGTGAACTCACCGACCGACATGCCCTGCTTGAGGACGTTGCGGATCGCGACGTACATGACAGCCGCGAGGCCGACAGCCGCGATCATCTGGACGACCGGGTGCGACAGCGCCTTCACGGTCACGAGTTTCATGAAGCTGGCGCGATTGCGCTCGTTGACCTTCTCGAATGCGCCCTGCTGCTGCGGCTGCGCGTTGAACACCTTGATCATGCGATGGCTTTCGAGGGCTTCCTTGGCGACGCGGGTGATGTCGCCCATCGAAAGCTGGATCCGGGTGCTGTAACGGCGGAAGAGCCGGCTCGTGACCCGCATCAAGCCGACGATCAGGGGCGACACGGCCAGCGCGAAGCCGGTCAGCCGCCAGTTCATGAAAAACAGCCAGCCGAGCAGCCCCGCGATCGTCAGGCTGTCGCGCACCAGCGAGGTGACCGCGGTGGTCGCGGCCTCGGCGACCAGCTCGATGTTGTAGGTCAGCCGCGACAGCAACTGGGCCACGCCATTGCGGTCGAAGTAGGCCGTCGGCAGCTGCAGGTAGCGGGCGAAGACTTCGCGCCGCATCGCCTTGATGACGTGACGGCCGACCCATCCAGGCGCAAACACGGAAAGGTAATCGCCGATGCCGCGCGCGCCGAACAGCACGAGGATGCCGACGGGCACCAGCGTCATCACGCGCGGATCGCGCGCGATGAAGGCATCGTCCAGGAATTTCTTCACCAGCCAGGCGAGGCCCGTATCGACGGAGGCAAACAGGACCATGCCGAAGACGCCCAGCAGGAACATCGGCCAGTGCGGCCGCGCATAGCTCATCAGCCGCCGGTAGATCCTGAGGCTGCCGACTGTCAGCGGCGGCAGGTCCCGGCTATTCGCCCGCTTGCTGGTTGACAGTTGCAATGTTGACCTGCTTGAAGCCCAGTCGGCCCGCCACGTCCATGGCCGTCACGACCGCTTGATGACTGGCGCGGGCATCGGCCCGGATCGTGACCGGCTGGTCCGTCGCG
>JAHFSF010000135.1 GCA_023265875.1 Gammaproteobacteria bacterium
CCGGCAAGTACATGCACACGCCGCGCGGCGTGTTCGAGTTCCGCTACTTTTTCTCGAGCAAGGTGCCCGGCGAAGACGGCGCCGGTATATCGTCAACGGCAATCCGTGCCAAGATCCGCAAGCTGATCGCGCAGGAACCGCCTGCCCAGCCGCTCAGCGACAGCCGGATCGCCGATATGCTTTCTACGGATGGTATACAGGTTGCCCGACGCACGGTCGCGAAGTACCGGGAGTCCCTCGGCATCCCGACTTCTGGCGAGCGGCGCCGGGTCGTGGCCCGCTGAGCCGGCGCCATTACTGATCAAGCAGCGAAGGAGACCTCATGCAACTGAAGCTCACTGGCCACCATATCGACGTCACCCCGGCCTTGCGGGGCTACGTCGAGAAGAAGATGGATCGCGTCGTTCGGCACTTCGACCAGGTGATCGATTTGCACTGCGTGCTGACCGTCGAGAAACTACGGCACAAGGCGGAGGCGACGCTTGGGGTAAGTGGCGCGGTGATCCACGCCGACGCGATCGACGGCGACATGTACGCGGCGATCGATGCGCTGGCCGACAAGCTTGACCGGCGCGTGCGCAAGCACAAGGAAAAGCAGGCCGATCACCGGGCGGCGGAAGTGCCACCCGGCCGGCTGGCCTGATGCGGAGGACGCCCGCCGGCGCAACAAGATGATCCGCCTCGTCGTCGTCAGCGGCCTGTCAGGCTCGGGCAAGAGCGTCGCGCTCAACATGCTCGAGGACCTCGGCTGGTATTGCATTGACAACATTCCTGCAGGTCTCATGCAGGCGCTGGTGTCGCATTCGGTGCAGACCGAGGAACCGATCTATCGTCGCCTCGCGGTCGGGCTGGACGCTCGCAACCGCCCGGAGGACCTCGCCACGATTCCCGCGCTGGTCGCCGACCTGAGCCGGGCAGGCCTGCGCTGCGAGATCGTCTATCTGCACGCCGAGGACGAGGTGCTGTTGCGCAGATACGCCGAAACGCGGCGCCGCCATCCGCTGGCGGGCGCTGGCCGGAGCCTTGCCGAAGCGATTGCCGAGGAACGGCGCCTGTTGCATCCGCTGGTCGACAGCGCGGACCTGGTCATCGACACCTCGCGCATGAGCATCCACGAGCTGCGGGACCTGGTCGTGCATCGTGTCGAACCGCAAGGCCCCGGGCGCCTGTCCATCCTGTTCGAGTCCTTCGGATTCAAGCACGGGGTGCCAGGCGACGCCGATTTCGTGTTCGACGCGCGCACGCTGCCAAATCCCTACTGGCAGCCTTCACTGCAACCGCTGACCGGGCACGATGGGCCGGTTGTCGCTTTCCTTGAAGCGAGCGCCCACGTGCACCGCATGGCCGATGACGTCATCCGATTCCTCGAGGGCCGGATTCCGGACTACGAAGAGGCCAATCGCGGCTACCTGACCGTCGCCATCGGCTGCACCGGCGGCCAGCACCGTTCGGTCTACCTGGTCGAACGCCTCGCAGCGCACTTCCGGCCGCGTTATCCGCAGCTGCTGGTCCGCCACAACGCGTTGCCCAAATGACGGCCCGGGAACCGGTGCGCAGCGGCCCCGGTTTGGCCGCGCTGCTCGGTCCCGCATCCCCGCTCCTGGTCTTATCGGGGCGTCCAGGTGCCACGATCCCGCGTTCCGGGAACCCATGTGTCGTATCATGGTCTTCAGGAGGCAGGCCGCGATACTATGCGGCCTGCCGCCATATGCAGGCGGATCGACCCGATCGTCCCAACCGGAGATCCCACCATGATGCGCTTACTGCAGAGCACCACCATCGCTTGGTTTGCCCTGATGATGACGGCGACCGCGTTCGCGGAGGATTCGCCGGAAGTCGGTGCCGCCGCTCCCAATTTCAAATTGCAGGACCAGGCCGGCAATTGGCACGCACTGGACGACTATCGTGGCAAGTGGGTCGTGCTGTATTTCTACCCGAAGGACAACACGCCAGGCTGCACGACCGAGGCCTGCGAACTAAGGGACAACATCTTCGCGTACCGCGACCTGGGCGCCGCAATCCTCGGCGTCAGTGTTGATGACGTTGCGTCGCATAAGGATTTTGCCGAGGAGCAGAAGCTGCCCTTCCCGATCCTCGCCGATGCCGACAAGAAGGTCACGGCCGCCTATGGCACGCTGACGACGTACGGCGGGATCATGGAACTTGCGCGACGCGACACTTTCATCATCGATCCGCAAGGTCGCGTGGCCAGGCACTTCGTCAAGGTCGATCCCAAGGGCCACTCGGACATGGTGCTGGCCGAACTCAGGCAGCTGGCCGCGAAGACGACGACCGCCAAGACCAATTGACGCAGGCGGCCAACCCGCGATTCTCCGGGTCCGACAGCTATGTCGCGACCGCTGAGCTGACGCTCGCCGTCAACGCGGCGATCACGCTCGCCCGGCCATTGCTGATCAAGGGCGAGCCCGGCACTGGCAAGACGCAGCTCGCGCAGGAGGTCGCGCGCACGCTCGGCCATCCAATCCACGAATGGCACATCAAGTCGACCAGCAAGGCCCAGCAGGGGCTCTATGAATACGACGCCGTGTCGCGACTGCGCGACTCGCAGCTCGGCGATGCGCGGGTGCAGGACATCGCCAACTACATCGTCCCGGGCATGTTGTGGCGCGCCTTCGAGAGTGACCGGCAGTCGGTGCTCCTGATCGACGAAATCGACAAGGCCGACATCGAATTCCCGAATGACCTGCTGCGCGAACTCGACCGCATGGAGTTTTATGTCTACGAAACACGGCAGCTGGTGAAAGCGCGGCACCGCCCGGTCGTATTCATCACCAGCAACAACGAGAAGGAACTGCCCGACGCCTTCCTGCGCCGCTGTTTCTTCCACTACATCCGCTTTCCGGATCGCGAGACGATGGAGCGGATCGTCGATGTCCACTATCCCGGCCTCAAGCGACAGCTGATTTCGGAGGCGCTGACGGCTTTCTACCGTGTCCGCGAGGTGCCAGGCCTCAAGAAAAAGCCCTCGACCTCGGAACTGCTCGACTGGATCAAGCTGCTGCTGGCGGAGGACATCCCGCCGGAGGCGCTGCGCTCCGACGACCCGAAGGCCGCGATTCCGCCGCTTTACGGCGCGCTGCTGAAGAATGAGCAGGATGTGCACCTCTTCGAACAGCTCGTGTTCCTGAACCGGCGGTCCGGCCGGCCTGCCTGAACCGGCGGGCGGCCAATGCTGATCCGTTTCTTCCTGATGCTCCGCGCCGGCGGTGTGCCGGTATCCATCACCGAATTCCTGACATTGCTCGAGGCGATGCAGGCGCGGCTGATCGGCCTCTCCGCGGACGAGTTCTACTGGCTTGCACGCACCGCGCTGGTCAAGGATGAACGGCTTTTCGATCGCTTCGACCGGGTGTTCGCGGCGCATTTTCGCGGCCTCGAACAGGCGTTCGAGGCTTTGGTCGCCGAAGTCCCCGCCGACTGGTTGCGCAGCAATCTCGCGCTGTCATTGAGCGACGAGGAGAAGGCGCGCATCGCGGCACTCGGTGGCTGGGACGCACTGATGGAGACATTGCGCAAGCGCCTCGCAGAGCAGCGGGCCCGCCATGAAGGCGGCAGCAAGTGGATCGGCACGGGCGGCACTTCGCCCTTCGGCGCCTACGGCTACAACCCCGAAGGCGTGCGCATCGGCCAGCAGGGTTCGCGCAACCGGCAGGCCGTGAAAGTCTGGGACCGGCGCGAGTTCGCCAACCTGGATGATTCCGCCGAGCTCGGCAGGCGCAACGTCAAGCTGGCGCTGCGCAGGCTGCGCCGGTTCGCGCGCCAGGGGGCTGCCGACCAGCTGGATCTCGAGGGCACGATCGACTCGACGGCGCGACGGGCCGGCCTGCTGGATCTTCGCATGGTTCCCGAGCGCCACAACGCCGTGAAAGTGCTGCTGTTCCTCGACGTCGGCGGCTCGATGGACGACCACGTACGACTCTGCGAGGAACTGTTCTCGGCGGCGCGCAGCGAGTTCAAGCATCTCGAGCACTACTATTTCCACAACTTCGTCTATGAATCGGTCTGGAAGGACAACCTTCGCCGCCACAGCGAGCGGACGTCGTTGCCCGAAGTGATGCGCACCTATGGCCACGACTTCAAGCTGGTGATCGTCGGCGACGCGACGATGAGCCCGTACGAGATCGTGCAGCCCGGCGGCAGCATCGAGCACTGGAACGAGGAAGCGGGCGCCGCGTGGATGAAGCGGTTGCTCGCCAACTATCCGCATCACGCCTGGATCAACCCGGAACCGCGCGAGCGCTGGGACTGGACGCCCTCCGTCCAGATCACGCGCGAGTTGTTCGAGGACCGGATGTACCCGCTGACACTCGCCGGGCTGGACCAGGCGATGCGGGCGCTTCAATAGCGCGACTTCGATCGGCGCCCGCGAAGTGGCGCCATCCGCAGCGCGGGCGCGGTGGGCGGGGTCCCGCGAGTGAGCGGGAACCCCGCCCGGATCCTGCCCGCGCGAAAGCGGCCGCATCCCGCACCAACGAGTTGATCAGCGCGTTGCCGGGACGAGCGTGAGCGTGTGCGCTGCGGGTCCCGGCAGGAACGGCGTCGGTTCACCATTGACCCAGGCTTCGTGACCGGCGCGATAGAACGGCGAGAGCGGATGGCCGCTCTGCCCGCCCGGCATGTGCAGGTATCCCTCCCGCTCGAGACCGGGCGACACGCCAAAACGCTCGGAAGCGCCAAAGTCCGGTGCCAACACGCGTGGCATGGACCAGTCGCCAGGCAGGGGCTCAGCCGGCATGTCGAGCCAGCGCGCCAGGAACGGAAGTGCCGCACTCAGCGGGTGCCGGATCCGTGCCGTGTTGACCCGCCCCCAGTTGCAGCCGGCGACGTCGCTGCAGCGATCTGGCAGCTTGTTCACGACGTCCATCGCGACGTCCGCGAGCCAGGCATCCCAGTCCGCAAAGCGTGGATCGAGCAGATGTGGCGGCTGCTCGCTGGCAAGCCGCAAAGCAACTTCCGTGAAGCGTTCCGGCGTGTGCCACCGGAAATCGGGCCAGCGGGCGCGCGCTTCGGCTGTCAGCATCGCGAATGCGCGTTTCGAGGCCTGGCGCTCGAACTCGCGCAGCAGGCGATAGCCAGCATCGTCGGTCGCGGCGCGACCCGACCAGGACGCAACCAGCGAACCGGCTTCGGTTGCGCCAGCCTTGGCCAGCGCACGGCGCATCAGCGGCTGCCATTTCGCCACGTAATCGGCGTGATCGTCGAGCTCGATCGCCAGCAGGTCGGCGGTCGTCGCGTGCTCCAGCTTCGCCAGACGATCGTGGATCTGGTGTGTGCGCGCCGCTGACGCGTATCCGCCATCACCGATCCGCGCCAGCATGTCGCCGCCGACGACGCGGGCATTCGCGCTCCAGGCGCGGCCCTCGGGCGGATCCAGCATTCGCGGTGTCTCCGCCGCCGGGTACCAGCCATCCCAGCCGGCGCCGTTTTCGTGCCACGCTGCCGGCCGCGTCGGATCGAATCCGTGGCGTCGAGGCAGACGACCGGACAGGACCCAGCCAATGCGTCCGCTGGCATCGCCGATCAACACGTTCTGCCCGGGCATGCCGGCGCCGCCGATGATGTCCGCCGCCTGCTCGAGATCGGCTGCTCCCTCCAAACCAAGCAAGGTCATGTCCGTCGCCTCGGGCCGGTGCGCGGTCCAGGCAAGCGCGAGTTCGCGGCCGTCGCCATCGCGACCTATTACCGGACCCCAGACGGTGCGTCGTACCGAGAGTTGCTCATCCGCGCCGCCCGCCACCTGCAGTACCTCGATCTCGGTTTCGAATCTGCGCGGACCTGCGGCGGTCAGGTAGCTGTCGCTGCCGTCAGCCCCGGGAGCGAGTACGACCAGATCCTGGAAATCGCCATAGCTATTGGTGAAACCCCAGGCGACATGGCCATTGCTGCCCGCGACGATTGCCGGCACGCCCGGCAGGCTGACACCTGCGACGTCGACGTGCGTGGAGTCGACGACGAGGCGCGCGCGATACCAGGTATTCGGAACGCGCAATCTCAGGTGCATGTCGTTGGCGACCAGCGCGCGCCCGCTTGCGCTGTGATTCCCGGCAACGGCGAAGTTGTTGCTGCCGACCGTGAAATCCGTGCTGACGCTCGCGATTGATGCCTGTTCGAACAGGCCTGGCGCCAGCCGCCGCAGGTCGACATCGCGCGGATCCGGCAATGGCGTCTGTGGCAGACGACTGCCGTCAAGCGACGATTCCAGTTCGGGATCCGGGCCCGTCACCAGGCGGTAGAGCGCCGGCGGCAGGACGGTCGCCAGCCGGCCATTCTGCTGTTCTTCACGTGCCTCGAGGCCCTGCAGGTCGATCCACATGGCGTACACGACCAGCAGCGAATCCTCGGCGCGCCAGGGCGCAGGCCTGGTGCGCAGCAGCAGGTACTCGAATGGCCGGAGCGACGCATCG
>JAHFSF010000136.1 GCA_023265875.1 Gammaproteobacteria bacterium
TGCCGGTCGCGGCCGGCGCCGGCTCGTTGGCCGCAATCAAGCCACCCTCTCTTGGTCCACGCCGATGACGATGCGCCCCGTACCGGCGAACGTATAGGGCGGGACCTCAAGATTGGTCGGCGCGGGCACGCCGCGGAATACGCGTCCGGCAAGGTCGAATTTCGAACCGTGGCACGGGCAGTAGAAGCCGCCGGGCCAGTCGGCGCCCAGCTCTGCTTCACCTGGATCGAAGCGGCTCATCGGAGCGCAGCCCAGGTGCGTGCAGACTCCCAGCACGACGAAATATTCCGGCTTGACCGCGCGTGCGGCATTCTTCGCATAATCAGGCTGTTTCGACTGCTCGGACGCCGGATCGGCGAGCCGGTTATCGATGGTGCCAAGGGTCGCGATCATCGCGGGCGTGCGGCGCACGACCCAGACCGGCTTGCCGCGCCACTCGATCTTCAACATCGCGCCAGGTTCGAGCTTGCTGATGTCGATCTCGACCGGCGCACCGAGAGCCTTGGCGCGTGCGCTGGGCTTCCAGGAAGCCAGGAACGGGACAGCCGCGAAAGCGACTCCCACCGCGCCGGTCAATGTCGTGGCCACCGTCAGCAACTGTCGCCGGCCGCGGTCAACTTCTGTACTCATCGGCGCATTTCGTTCGTTGGCGTAATTGCGCATTATACACTGCACACATGGCAATGATGCCCGGATGGCTACGCTGGATCGCACCCTGGGTTGCGCTGGGACTCGGCGCTGCGCTGGCGGTCGTGTGGCTGCAGCCGGACGCGCCCGGCGATGTGGCGGTTTCGAAGGATGCGGCGGCGCGAACTGCAGCGCAACAACCGGCGCAGCAGCCCGTGGCAGCGGTGGAGGCACCGGCCGCGCCGGCGGCGCCGGCGGCCCCGCAGCTGCAGTACGTCAGTTATGCGGATGCCGTCGATCGCTCAGCGCCCGCGGTCGTCAATATCTACACGGAACGGCGCGTCCTCGTGCCGAACGTGGGCCGGGTGCCCCCGGAATTCGGCCAGCTGTTCGGCGAGGTATGGCCGGACTATCGCGAGCGGGTCGAGCGCAGCCTGGGCTCGGGCGTCATCTACGATGCGCGCGGTCACGTCGTGACCAACTACCACGTCATCGAACGCGCGTCTCAGATCAGCGTGCAGTTGAAGGACGGACGCGAGGCTGCCGCGACGCTGGTCGGCGTCGACCGCGACACGGACCTTGCCGTGCTGAAGATTGGCCTGCCGAAGCTGCCGGTCATCCCGCTCGGCCGATCCGACCGCCTGCGCGTCGGCGATGCCGTGCTCGCCATCGGCAATCCGATCGGCCTTGGCCACACGGTCACTCAGGGCATTGTCAGCGCAACCGGCCGCGGGCGGCTTGGCGTCTCGACCTACGAGAATTTCATCCAGACCGACGCGGCCATCAATTTCGGGAATTCCGGCGGCGCCCTCGTCAACGCCGCGGGCGAGCTGGTCGGCCTCAATACGGTAATTGTCGGCCGCACGATCGGCATCGAAGGCATCGGCTTTTCGATCCCGGTGGACCTCGTGCGCGGAGTGGTCGATGCGATCCTGCGCGATGGCCGGGTCGTGCGCGGGTGGATCGGTGTCGTGCCCCGGGACCTGAGCCCGAGCGAAATCGAGCAATTCGGGATTCCCGAGGGATCCGTACTGGTGCGCCAGGTGTACGACGGCAGCCCGGCGAGTGAGCAGGGTATCGCGCGCGGCGACGTCATCACCGGGATCAATGGCACGTCGCTGCGCGGCGCGCAGGACCTGATGGCGCGGGTCGCGATGCTGAAGCCCGGCCAGGGAGTCCGGCTCGGTCTCTGGCGCGGGCCGCCGTTCGAGGGACCGGCACGCGAGCACAATGTCCGCATCAAGGTCGTCGAGCGGCCGGCGCAGGCGGCCGCGTCGTCCTGAGACGCCGCGTCCCTCAGGTCCTCGCGCCCGGTAACCGGCGGATGCTGGCGCCAAGCTGGCGCAGCTTCTCCTCGATACGTTCGTAGCCGCGGTCGATGTGATAGATGCGCTGCACGTCGGTCGTGCCTTCGGCAACCAGCCCGGCCAGCACCAGGCTCGCCGAGGCGCGCAGGTCGGTCGCCATCACGGGCGCTCCCGAAAGTCGCGGCACCCCATGGATCACGGCGGTGTGACCCTCGAGTCGCACGTCCGCGCCGAGCCGGCGCAGCTCGAGCATGTGCATGAAGCGGTTCTCGAATATTGTCTCGATAATCGTGCCGACGCCGTCCGCGACCGCGTCGAGTGCCGCGAATTGCGCCTGCATGTCCGTCGGAAACGCCGGGTACGGCGCCGTACGGACGTCCACCGCAATGGGCCGGCGACCCCGCATGTCCACGGTGACCCAGTCCGCGCCGGTCTCGATGACCGCGCCGGTCTCGCGCAGCCTGGCGATCACGGCGTCGAGGTGATCCGGCCGCGCGTTGCGCACGCTGACGCTGCCGCCGGTGATCGCGCCTGCCACGAGAAAAGTGCCGGTTTCGATGCGATCCGGCAGCACCTGGTACTCGCAGCCGCCAAGACGATCGCGCCCCTCGATGACGATCGTGTCGGTGCCTGCGCCACTGATCGCGGCACCCATCGCATTCAGGAATCCGGCGAGATCGACGACCTCGGGCTCGCGTGCGGCGTTTTCGATCACGGTGCGTCCACGCGCAAGCGTCCCCGCCATCATCAGATTCTCGGTGCCGGTCACCGTGACGGTATCGAGCACGATGCGAGCGCCCTCGAGCCTGCCGGCCTTCGCATGGATGTAGCCGCCCTCGATGTTGATCTCTGCTCCCATCGCCTCGAGGCCCGCGACATGCAGGTTGACCGGCCGCGCACCGATTGCACAGCCGCCCGGCAATGACACGCGTGCCTCGCCGTGCCGCGCGACCAGCGGGCCCAATACGAGGATCGAGGCGCGCATCGTCTTGACCAGTTCGTAGGGCGCCACGGGCGTTGTCAGGCCCCTGGGGTCGACCTCGACCTGCATGCCGTCGCCGACGGTCACGCCGACGCCCATGCGGCCCAGCAGTTCAATCATCGTCGTGACGTCATGCAGGTGCGGGATGTTGCCGACCGTCACCGGGGCGTCGGCCAGCAGTCCAGCCGCAAGTATCGGCAGTGCGGCGTTCTTCGCTCCTGATGCGCGCACATCGCCCGTGAGCCGGATTCCACCGGTGATCTGCAACTTCTCCATGACCTGCCTTTCAACCAGCTCCGCGTTGCGCCCACTCGTCGGGCGTGGCCGTGTCGAGGGACAAGGCGTGGATCTCCCGTCCGACCGCAGCGCCAAGTGCGCGATAGACCAGCTGGTGGCGTGCGATCGTGCGCCGGCCCGTGAATTGCGCCGCGACGACCAGCGCCTCGAAGTGGACGTTGTCGTCGGAACGCACCTCGACCGTCGCGCCGGGCAGCGCCTGCTCGATCCGCTCGCGAACTTGTCCGGGTGTCATCGCCTTGCTTTGCCGAAACGGGTCGTCATCTTAGCCGCCATCGGCGACCAAGGGCACGCATGCAGGGCTGGCGGGGTCGGGAGGGCCATTGCAGGATCGTGCGCGACCGGGATGTCGCGCCCGAAGCCTGCAGGGATGTATTCACGGCGGTCCTGAAATGGCCCTCCCGACCCCGCCAGCCCCGCCCACGGTCCGATTGA
This sequence comes from Gammaproteobacteria bacterium, assembly GCA_023265875.1. Classification (GTDB taxonomy): domain Bacteria; phylum Pseudomonadota; class Gammaproteobacteria; order Steroidobacterales; family Steroidobacteraceae; genus SCUD01. The sequence goes on from JAHFSF010000136.1 coordinate 3,649, forward strand.
AGTCGCAGGCCGGTGTATGATGTTAGACCGCTTTGGACAGCGATTTCACCCGCATGGATCAACCCGCCGACCCGACCCGCCTGATCGAGATGGGACGCCAGGCGCTTCGCGTCGAGGCGCAGGCGGTGGCCGCGCTCGTCGAGCGCCTCGGCGACGAATTTGCCGCCGCCTGCCGGATCCTGCTCGAATGCAGGGGTCGCGTCGTTGTCTCCGGCATGGGCAAGTCAGGCCACATCGGCGGCAAGATCGCGGCGACATTCGCGAGCACGGGAACCCCGTCGTTCTTCCTGCATCCGGCCGAGGCAAGCCACGGCGATCTCGGCATGCTGACCAAGGGCGACTCGGTGCTCGCCATCTCGAATTCCGGAGAGACCGCTGAGCTGCTGACGATCCTGCCGCTGATCAAGCGCATGGGCGCGCCGCTGATCGCGATGACCGGCAATGCCGCCTCCACGCTTGCCCGCGAGGCCGACGCCCACCTCGACGTCAGCGTTCCCGCGGAGGCCTGCCCGCTGAATCTGGCTCCGACCGCGAGCACGACCGCGACGCTTGCGATGGGCGACGCGCTTGCAGTCGCGCTGCTGGGCCACCGCGGCTTCACCGAAGACGATTTCGCGCGCTCCCACCCGGGCGGCGCACTCGGCCGCCGCTTGCTGCTGCGCGTCCAGGACATCATGCGCCGTGGCTCCGACTTGCCGATGGTGCGCTCCGAAACACCGCTGTCGCAGGGACTTCTCGAGATGTCGCGCAAGGGCCTCGGCATGACGGCGGTCATCGACGCTGACCGCCGCGTTGTCGGCATCTTCACGGACGGCGACCTGCGGCGCGCACTGGACCGCGAGATCGACATCCACCACAGCACGATGGCCGAAGTGATGCACGCGGGTTGCCGCTCCATCGGGCCGCACGAACTCGCAGCCGAGGCGGTATCGATGATGGAGCGTCATGCGATCAACGGCCTGCTGGTCGTCGACGGGCACGGCGTGCTGGTCGGCGCGCTGAATGTGCACGACCTGCTGCGCGCGGGGGTCATGTGACGGCCGCAGCCGGCGTCGCGCTGGTGGTGCTCGACGTCGACGGCGTGCTGACCGACGGCCGGCTCTGGTTCGGGCCTGACGGCGAGGCGATGAAAGCTTTCCATGTGCGCGACGGCCATGGCATCCGGATGCTGGGCGCTGCCGGCATCCGGGTCGCAGTGATTTCCGGTCGTCGTTCGACCGCCGTCTCGGAGCGTATGCGCGAACTCGGCGTCACCGACGTCGCTCAGGGCGTCGCGGACAAGGCACGTGCGCTCGGCGAACTGCTGGCGCGGACCGCGATCGATGCAAACCAGGTCGCTTGCCTTGTGGATGACACTCCGGACCTCGAGCTGATGTCCATGGTCGGCCTGCCGGCCGCCGTATCCGACGCACATCCCGCCGTGCTCGCCAAGGCCGCTCATGTCACCCGCGCCGCCGGCGGTTGCGGCGCCGTGCGCGAATTCTGCGAGTGGCTGCTCGCGGCCCGGGGCAGCACCCGATGATGGGCAGGCTGTTACTGTTCGGGGCGCTGGTCGCGCTCGTCGCCACGCTGGTCGAATGGCGACTGCTGGACCGCGACGAGGCCGTGCCCGCGCCGGAGGTGGCGCGACCGGGTTATTACCTGAAGGAAATCGACATGGCGGAGTTCGCCACCGACGGGCAACCGCGAATCGGCGTGCGGGCCGCGACCGCCATCGAGGAGCCCACCAGCGGCCAGGTCAGGCTGACCGGGGTCATCGTCGATTTTCACGCCCTGGAAGGTCATGCCTGGCAGTTGACGGCAGCGGAGGCCCGAATTCCGCGCAGCGGTGGCATCGTGGAGTTCGAGGGGGATGTGCGCATGCGCGATCGGCCCACCGATTCCCGCGAGCCTGCCGAATTGCGGACCGCGAGACTGACCCTCGATACCGATCGGGAGTACGCGCGAACGCGCGATCCGGTCACGCTGGCATTTGGCCGCCACGAAATGCGCGCACTCGGGCTGCGCGCCGATTTGAAGGCAGGAAACCTGCGGCTGGAATCCGATGTCAATGGCCTATTTACTCCTTAGGGGAGCACTGGCGTCCGCGCTGCTCGGCGCCGCGGCCAGCGCGGCGAGTGCGCAGGATCGCCACGAGCTTCCGATCACCGTCGCGGCGCGCTCCTCCGATTTCGACTACCGCAGCAACCAGCTCGTGTTCAACGATGTGACTATCGTCCAGGGTGGAACCCGCATCACGGCGGAACGCGCGCAGGCCAGTGGCCTCGACTTCGACGACAGCGGCTGGGAATTCAGCGGCTCCGTGAAGATTGCGATGCCGGATGGCATGCTCGCAAGCGACACCGCCCGGGTGCGCTTTGCAAAAGGCGAAATCCAGAGCGCGACCGTGACCGGGGCGCCGGCGACGTTCGAGCAGCGGCGCGAGGCCAGGCTCGCCCAGGGACGCGCCAACCGCATCGATTACGATCTCGGCCGCGGCACCGTAGAACTCGCGGGCGATGCCTGGCTGTCGGACGGACGCGACGAAATCACTGGTCCGGCGCTCGTTTACAGCACGGCGAATCAGCGCGTGATATCACGCGGAAAAGTCGTCATCACGATCCAGCCGCGTGAAAAGGCAGCTGCTCCCACAGCCACGCCCGAAACTGCGCCGAAAAAGCCCGAATGAGCCTGCTGACCGCCACCGGACTCGAAAAGAGCTTTCGCAAACGCCAGGTCGTCTGTTCGCTGTCGCTCTCGATCGAAAGC
>JAHFSF010000137.1 GCA_023265875.1 Gammaproteobacteria bacterium
TGACGATGGACGACTGGATGGCGGGCTGGATCGAGCGGATCGGAAAAACCTTTGCAGTCGAGGGCATCGAGTCAGCGCTGGCGAAGGCAAGCCTGACCAAGGCCGATCTCGATCTGGTGCTTATCCACCACCCGATGGAGATGATGCACGGGCCTTGGATCGAGGGAGGGGTCGAGGCCGGTATCCCGCGGGAAAAATGGAAGGAGCTCTATAACAAGATTGCCAACTGCGGAAACGTCGACATCCCGGCTTCGCTCGCGGAGATCGCCGAGAAGCGTGAGGTGCGGCCGGGAGGCGTGGTCGCGCTGTTCCCGCCGGGGCTCGGCGGGCACACGCCGTGCATGATCATCCGGTGGCTGGGTTAGGAGCCGGCGCCGGGGGCTCGGGCGGTTGGCTGGGCCTGGGTTCAGCGCCGTTGCGCGCCGACCAGCACGCCGAGCATGCGCGCAGGTTTGTCGGTGTGATTGATCCAGCTATGGCTGACACCGCCCTGGACGATCAGGTCGCCGGCGCGGACCACGACCTCTTCGTCGTCCAGTACCAAGGTCAATTCGCCCGAAAGCACGACAAGGTAGTCGATCGTGTTAGTTGCGTGCATGATTGGATTGTCGTGTGCGGAGGCACGTTCACGTGCTTCAGCCAAGCCGTCCATCGCCAGGACCTCTTGCAGTCGCTCGCTCTTTGTGATGTCGCCGGGCGCGAGGTCCATCACCGCAAACAGAACTGCGTCTGCGCCGACATTGACCGAGGGCGGGCCGGCGGGCTCACGAATGCTGGCCGCAAGCGGCACCAGGCGCGGCACTGAATTGGTGCACCAGATCTGGGTGAGGCGCAGGATCCCGGCGACCTCCATGATTACTGCCGGCGCGTCGTCGTGCACCACGCACGAGCGCCCGTTTGCGTCGACACCGGTAACGACGCGCCGCAGCGGCGCGTCGGACCAGCACCGTGTAGTGGTCGGGACCGTGCCGATTCCAGTTTGCGCCGGGTTCACAGCGGGATTCCTGTTGGCGAGTTGAGGGTCTCAAGCTACGCTTCGGTCAGTGCCGCGGCAAGAGCTTCGCCACACCTGCACGCGCGTTGTTTCGTGGCCTGTCAGGATACCGAAACTTACGTTGCAGGTGAGCGTGCTACGGCGATCGATGCGGTCTACGGATGGCAGCTGTCTGCCCGTCAAGCATCACTGGGCAGTCATCGGCCTGCTAAGCGTGATGATCTCACCGATCTTTGATGGGGCGACGAAATCGCAGGTAAGGCTCACCGTCGGGAAGCCAAGCCGGTGCTCGGTGATGTAACGGGCGTAGTTCAGCCCCAGGCACTGGTTGAACCAGTCCTCCACCAGGCCATTGAACATGATGAAGTACTGGGGATAGAAGACGATCCCAGCCGGGTCGCAATGGGAAAAGCGCACTAGCATGTCGCTGTAGAAGCCGTCACCGACGCTGCGTGTAATGCTGTTCATGGCCGCGATCGTCCCGTTCCTGATCGCAGGGGCAATCGAACGGTTGTCGTGCCATTTTACTGGCCGCCAGCGAAGAACGCCGCGAATCGTGGGATCCGCGCGGGCCTGCAGGAAATTCGAAGGCCCTTTTTGCGACCAGGGCGACGCCGTTCATGGGGCTGAGTGTGTCCCGGCGGCCACAGTTGTCGTTGACGGCCGTGAGGTGCAAGATCGGCCGGTATGTACCAGTCCTATGCCATCGCCGACTGTCGCCCCCGCGAACGCTTCGACCGTTTCAGGGCGCTGGTCGACGAGGTTTTCTGCCGGATGGAGATCGACAGCCAGCGGGAGGTGCGCGACGCTTTCCACGCGCGCGTCGATGCCGTGGACCTCGGCAACGTCAAGCTGGTCCGCGTGTCAACGGATCCGCTGCAGGTCCGCCGGCGTCCGCAGGACATTGCGCACATTTCCACTTCACCCTATCTGGTGAAATTCCAGCTCAAGGGCGAGAGCCTCTGGTGCCAGCGTGGCCGGCAGGTTCATGCCCGCCCGGGGGACTTCGTGATCGCCTCGACGGCGGAGCCCTATTCGCTCACTTTCTGCGGCGACTATGAGATGCCGGTGATGGTGGTCCCCGACGCCATCATGCGCCGGCTGACCCCCGATCCAGACCAGTTCCTCGGGCACCGCATGGCGGCCGAGGAAGCGGATTGCGGGCTGTTGAGCAGCTTCGTCGCACAGATCGTCGCCCGCATGAACCAGTTGTCGGAACCGATGGTGCACCGGATCGAGGCGAATGTGCTGGACCTGCTGGGGGCGGTGTTGAGCGCCCGTTCCAGGCCCGGCCCGCTGACCCGTGAGCAGTTGTTGATCCAGGTCAAGGTCTACATCCAGGATCACCTGCACGATCACCAGCTTGGGCCGGCGGCGATCGCCACGGCATTCGGCATCAGCACGCGCTCGGTGCACATGCTGTTCGAGGCCGAGCCAATGACCGTTGGCAGGTACATTCGGGCGCAACGGATCGCGGCGTGCCGCCGCACGCTGGAGGTGGAAGGGCTGTCGCACGCTTCGCTGACCGATGTGGCGTTGCAATGGGGTTTCTACGACCTTTCGCATATGACGCGCTGCTTCCGGGAGGAATACGGGGAGCCTCCGCGCCGTTTCATGTTGTTGGGGCACAACGACTGATTGCAGCTTGGTACAAGCGGGCTGCGCTCAGCGCCAAGACTGGGCGGCGCGGGCTCGTTGGAATGAGCGGGGGCAGGTTCCTTGTCTTGGCGACTGATTCTGGCCAGTCAGGCCGATTGGGGGGGATATGTCACGGCAACATCTTTCCAGCGTCCTGCTGGCCGGCGCAGGTCTCGTTCTGAGCGGCAGCGCTCTGGCACAAGACCGCCCCGTAAACGCCCTCGACGAAGTGTTCGTCACAGCCACCCGCCGCGAGCAGAGCGTGCAGGATGTCGGTCTGTCGGTCACCGCGTATTCAGGCGAACAGATCCACGAGCTCGGCGTCACCAGGACGACCGACATTGTGGCGATGACGCCAGGGCTCAACTATACGGTGCCGAACGCCGAGTCGAGCCAGATCAACTTCTTCCTGCGCGGCGTGGGACTCAACGACTTCGCGGACGCGAGCGAGAACCCGGTCGCCGTCTATGTGGACGACGTCTACCATCCCGCCGCGGGTGGCCTCAGCTTCCAGCTGTTCGACGTCGATCGCGTCGAGGTCCTGCGCGGGCCGCAGGGGACGCTGTTCGGCCGCAATACGACCGGCGGACTGGTGCATTTCGTCAGCAAGAAGCCGCAGGATGCGTTCGACGGCTACATCGAGGTGACTGGCGCCGAGTACGGCCAGATCAAGGTGGAAGGTGCAATCGGCGGGCGGCTGTCAGACGGCATCGACGGGCGGCTGTCGTTCGCGACCGACGTGCACGACGGCTACACCAAGAATCGCTTCGTGGGCGCGCCGGACTATAACTCGACAGATTCGAAGGCTGTGCGCGGCCAGCTGTTGTTCAAACCGAGCGACGCGCTCGACGTGCTCGTCAGCGGCTATTACTCGAAGAACGACGCAGATGTCGGCGCATGGCAGCACCAGTCGACGGACATTGTCAACGGCGAGAGCGTGCTGCTGGGCTCGAACCAGCAAGGTGTCGGCGTCGACTGCAACCTTGACGGTGTCGTCGATGCGACCGATCGCCCACCGGGTGCGGACTGCTTCGGCTACAGCGATCCGGACAACGATCCGTGGGCGGGAGAATTCGACCGCCACGGCCGGGTGTTCGTCGAGAACACCGGTGGCACGGCAAACCTGAACTGGCGGTTCGGCGACACGACACTGACGTCGATCACTGCCTACCAGAAGGTGGACCGCCTGCAGTCGGAGGACACCGATGCGGGCCCCTTCCCGCTGATCCAGCCGACGTTCCAGGCGAAAACCGACACATTCACGCAGGAACTGCGGCTGGCCGGCGGCCACGATCCGTTCCGCTGGCTCGGCGGTCTTTATTACTTTGACAACAAGGTCAAGGGTCACTACCTACTGGATCTCACGAACCTCGGGTTTGTGTTCTTCGACGCGAACTACACGCAGGACTCGAAATCCTGGGCGGCGTTCAGCCAGGTCGAGTACGACCTGACGCCGCGGCTCACATTGATTGCGGGTTTGCGCTACGCCAACGAGACGAAGGAACTCGACTATCTGAACCGCGACACGTCCGGATTGTTCGAGTTCCTGTACGGGTCCGACGTCGCCTTCGACTTCAGCCCGAGTTCCGTGGGCGACCTTGCGAAGCACGACGACAACACCGTGAACGGCCGGCTCGGGCTCGACTGGAAGCCGACCGACGACGTGCTCATCTATGGTGCCATTGCGCGCGGCACCAAGTCCGCGGGCTTCAACGTCGGCTTCCTCGACGAGACGTTTACCTTTGCCAGCAACACTGCCGCGACGATTCCGTTCGGTGAGGAAAAGCTGACGAGTTACGAAATCGGCTTCAAGTCGACCTGGGGTGACCGCCGCACGCGCCTGAACGGCGCGGTCTTCTACTACGACTACGAGGACTTCCAGACCTTCCGCTTCGAGTTGTTGAACCAGGTCATCTTCAACACCAGCGCAAAGGTGCAGGGGGCGGAGCTCGAGCTGCAGAGCGCGCCATGGGAAGGCTGGCATATCGCGCTGGGGCTCAGCGTCCTCGACGCGCAGGCGGACAATATCCCGAGCCCGGCGGGCGTGCTGCGCAAGCGGGACATGGTGGCCGCACCGCGCTTTTCGGGCAGCGCAATGGTGCGCTACGAATGGCCGGCACTCGGCGGGCACGTCGGGCTGCAGGCCTCGGCGACCGTACAGGATCACATCTACTACGACATCCAGAATGTTCCGGTGTCGCTCGAGGACGGCTATGCGATCACCAACCTGCGCGCCACGTATCGGCCGGAAAACGATCGGTGGGAAGTCGCGGCGTTCGTGGACAACGTGACGAACGAGGAGTATCTCAGCTACACCTTCGACTTTACCGGCCTGTTCGGCTTCAACCAGCAGGCCTACGGCAAGCCGCGCTGGGCCGGCCTCAGCTTCCGCTATAAATTCGAGTAGGGGGCGCCGGCAGACCGGCGCGAGGCGGGGTGAGGATGCAACAGCCGGCCCGCGACGGCGCTACGGCGGAGCTGGGGTCGTTCAGGGTTCTGGCGGCGGCCATCCTGCTTGGCGTGATCGGCCCCGAGGTGTTCATTGTCCAGCCGGGCTTCGTTCAGGGGCTCGTGCAGCACCTCGGCTTCGACGACAGGGGGGCCGGCTACACGGCGTCCGCGGAGATGTTCGGGATCGCGGCGACCACCGTCGCGCTCACGTTCCTCGCGCACCGCTTCGACTGGCGCAGGGTCCTCGGCGCCTCGCTGGTCGTGATGTTTGCGGCCAACGTGGCATGCACCTACGTCCGTGATCTTGAAATCTTCGCTTTCGTGCGCTGCCTGGCCGGAATCGGCGCCGGCGGGGTCATCTCGCTCAGTTTCACGGTGATCGGACTCACGCCGAGTCCGGACCGCAATTTCGGCCTCCTGATCATGTGGGTGCTGATCTACGGTGCGCTCGGCCTGTTCGTGATGCCAAGTGCGTTCGATGCCCTTGGCATGACCGGCGTGCTGTGGTTCTTTGCGCTGTTCCCGCTGGTGGCACTGCCGTTCGTACGGTACATGCCGCGCACCGGTGAGACCGTCGCGCAGGTCGGGCAGGACGCGGTCGACCTTGGCACGCCGCTCAAGAGCTGCGCACTGCTCGCGATGTTCGTTTACTTCCTCGCGCAGGGGGCGGTCTGGGCGTATCTGTTCCTGATCGGCCAGCGCAATGCGGGGCTCGGCGAGCAGCAGGTCGCAAACGGCCTCATGATTTCGCAGTTCGCCGGGATTGCCGGCGCGGTCGCTGCCGTACTGCTGGCGCATCGAATGTCCCGCGCTTTCGCGCTCGCGATCGGCATCGTCGGCGGCACCGTGGTTCTCAGCCCGCTGGTCGGCAATATGGGTTCGCTGCTCTTCGCGCTGGCGGTGTCCATCTACAATTTCGCCTGGAACTTCACGCAGCCGATCCAGCTCGGCGCCATGGCAAGCTTCGATCGCCGCGGCCGCGTCGTTGTCTACGCGGTTGCAGCGCAGATGTGCGGGCTGGCCTTTGGTCCGTTCGTCGCCGCAACGGTCATCAGCAACGGGAACCTGGTGCCGGTGATCTGGCTCGGTATCGGATTCTTTTTCCTCAGCCTCGCGCTGTTCCTGCCGCCCGTGCTGGCGCAGGCCCGGCGCAGTCACGGAGTCGCATTCACATGAGTAACGGCAGGCTGGCAGGCAAGGTGGCCATCGTCACTGGCGGCGGCCAGGGCATCGGGCGCGGCATCACCCGGCTGT
>JAHFSF010000221.1 GCA_023265875.1 Gammaproteobacteria bacterium
CGTCGGCCCACTCGGCGATCGGCAGGACCTGGTAGCCGGCTTCGAGGTCGCTGATGTCGAAGACTGCGACGCTCTGGCTGATCTTTGCGTCAGGATTCAGCGGCGTGTCGACGTACAGGCTGTGCGACTTCGGGTGCGTCTTGACGAACAGTGAACCGCCGCCCTGACCCTTCAGCACCCTCACCACTTTCCAGGCGTTAGCCGGGTGATCATGCGGATCGGTGCCGATGAACGTCAGCTTCTCGTTCCCAAGGGCGCTGGTGACCCACACCGGCCCAAACTGCGGGTCGCTGATATTGGCGCCGCGACCCGGATGCGGGATCTTGTCGACGTCGATCACGGCTGTCAGTTTCTGGGTCCTCGAATCGATGACCACTATCTTGTTGGACTGGTTCGCGGCCGTCAGGAAATAGCGCTTGGTCGAGTCCCAGCCGCCGTCGTGCAGGAACCGTGCGGCGCCGATCTGCGTGACTCTCATGTTGTCGATGTCTTCGTAGTTTACGAGCAGGATCTGGCCCGTCTCCTTGACGTTGACGATCCATTCCGGATGCTCCTGCGAGGCGACGATCGCCGCGACCCTCGGTTCCGGGTGGTATTCCTGCGTGTCCACGGTCATGCCGCGAGTCGACATGATTTTCAGCGGCTCGAGCGACTCCCCGTTCATGACGACGTATTGCGGCGGCCAGTAACTGCCCGCGATCGCGTAACGGTCTTCGTAGCCCTCGTACTTCGAGGTCTCGACCGACCTCGCTTCGAGTCCCACCTTGGTTTCGGCGACGATGCCGGGCATCTCCATCCACAGGTCGATCAGGTCGATCTTCGCATCGCGGCCGATCGTGTACACATATCTTCCGGAGTGGGATAACCGCGAGATGTGCACCGCATAGCCCGTCTTCAGAACATTGATGATCTGCTTGGTGTCGCCGTCGATCAGCGCGACCTCACCGGAATCGCGGAGCGTCACGACGAATATGTTTTCGATATTGTAGTCATTCATCTTGCGCGTCGGCCGCTCGGCGACCGGCACGAGCACTTTCCAGGCCGCGCGGATTTCCTTCATGCCGAATTCCGGCGGGGTCGGTGGCACGTGCTGGATGTACCGCGCCATGATGTCCACTTCCTCCGGCGTCAGGGCGCCCGAACTGCCCCAGTTCGGCATGCCTGCCGGCGATCCATAGCTGATGAAGACTTTCAGGTAATCGGTGCCTTTCTTCTGCGTGATGTCCGGCGTCAGCGGCTTGCCGGTCGCCCCTTTGCGCAGGACACCGTGGCAGCCGGCGCAGCGTTCGAAGTAGATCTGCTTCGCATGCTCGAATTCCGCGCGGGTCATGTCCGGAGCGCCGGCGGAAGTGACCATCTCGATCTGCGGGCTCGCTGCGCCGACCGGGGACGGCGCGCCGCCGTATTTCAGCTCGGCCACGGTCGTGCCCGGGTGCTCGGTCGGCGACTCCGCCGTCTGCTTCGGCTTGGGGCCGGCACGAACGGCGGAGACCTCGGCCGGCGCGACGCTGCCGAACGAGTTGCCCCAGGAGTTCATCACGTAGGTCAGCGCATCCGCGATCTCGGCGTCGGACAGCTGCGACATCGGCGGCATCACCGAGTCGAACTTCATGCCGTTGACGACCACCGGGCCTTGCCGGCCATTCACGACAATGTGGATCGCGCGGCCCTTGTCGGCCTTCAGGAAGTCCGAGGACGCCAGCGGCGGGAATGCGCCCGGCAGACCCTGCCCGGTCGCCTGGTGGCAGGCCATGCAGGCCGCCTCGAAAACCTTATGACCGGTCTCGAGCCGGGCCGCAGTCACGGCCGCCTGCGTGCCGGCCGCGGCTTCGGCCCGGTGGACGGCAAGCGGGTCCTCGGCCCCGGCCGCCTGGAGGCCCGCCAGTCCGGCGGCGGCCAGCAGCCCGCCTGCGACGGCAAGTTCAAACACCCTTTGCAGGGTCCCGGATGCGACGCAGAGCGCGCGTTTCATGGAATTACCCCAAGCCGCCGGAAGACAATTTTCCCCTGGATAGTTTCGCCGGGACGGCTCCCCGCCAACATTGACTTGAGTCAAGTCGGTTCCGGATCCTGGGCGGGACGGAATTCAGGCCGGGAAAAACTCGATCGGCTTGGTCGTCGTGATGGTCTCGACGTCC
>JAHFSF010000138.1 GCA_023265875.1 Gammaproteobacteria bacterium
CGGCGCGACCGCCGAAGTCACGCCGGCCAGCATGACGGCCTATGGCTTCCTGATCGATGGCGTGCACTACGTCGGCGGTTGCAGCACGCGCCAGGGGCCCTACCCGTTCTGCGACGTGCTCGACCTGCCTTCCTATTCGCTGGCGAAATCCATCTTTGCGGCCGTTGCCCTGATGTGGCTCGAGCAGCAGTTTCCCGGGACGACCCGACAGCACATCGCCGACTACGTGCCCGAATGCGCCAGCACCGGCAACTGGTCCGATGTGAGCTTTGGCAATGCGCTCGACATGGCGACGGGCAATTACCTGTCGCCTGAAGTCTTCGTCGATGAGCGCGCAAAACACGTCCTCCAGTTGTTCGAGTCAGCAACGCATGCCGGCAAGATCCGCTACGGTTGCCGCCGGTTTCCGCGCCGGGAGGCACCGGGCACGCGCTGGGTCTATCACAGCTCCGACACCTACGTGCTGGGCGCGGCACTCAATGCCTTCGTCAAACAGCGGGTGGGCGCCGGGCAGGACCTGTACTCCGACGTGATGGTGCGCGAGCTGTGGCAGCCGCTCGGCCTCAGCCCGGTGACCGCCATCACGCGTCGCAGCTACGATGCCGTCGCACAGCCGTTTACCGGCTGGGGACTCGTGCTGCATCGCGATGACATCGTGCGAATCAGCCATTGGCTGGCGACGGGGCAAGGCATGCTGGCCGGCCGCCAGGTGCTGGAGCCACGCATGCTCGCCGCGACCCTGCAGCGCGTCCCCGACGATCCCGGCCTGCCCTGGCTCGATTCCCAGTCCCTCTACCAGCACGGTTTCTATGCGCATGAGGTCAGCCGCGACATCGGCTGCGCGGAGCCCGCCTGGGTACCCTACATGGCCGGATACGGCGGCATCATCGTCGCGCTGTTTCCGAACGATACGATTTACTATTACTTCAGCGACGGCGATACCTTCAGCTGGAGCCGCGCCGCGATCGCAGCCAACCGGATCCGCAGCTTCTGCACGCGCCGCTCCGGCGCAGGGACCAGTCCATCATGAGCACGACAACCCGGAACGGATTGCCGCGCGCCGCACCCGACGGGCTGCTCGCCTGCGTACTGCTGGCCTTTCTGGCGACGGCGGGCCTGTTCTACGTCAACATCATGCCGGCGCTCGTGGCCGGCCTCATCGATGGCCTGGGATTCAGCAACCGGCAGGCGGGGCTGGTCGGTTCCGCGAATGTCTATGGCGCCGCCTGCGGCGCGCTGGTGGCGGTGTTCCTGGTGCGCCGCCTGCCATGGCGCCGGGTCGAGGCCGTCGCGCTGACGCTGCTGCTGACACTTGATCTGGTCTCGACGCTGGTGACGACAGCCGGCCCGCTGATCGCGCTTCGTTTCCTGCACGGCGTGGTCGGCGGCACGTCGGTCGGCGTCGGGCTCGGCGTCATGGCGCGGACGGCGATTCCCGATCGTGCCTTCGGCATGCTGCTCACGGTACAGTACGGCGCCGGTGGACTCGGCATCATGTTCCTGCCTGGCCTCGCACATCAGTTCGGGCCCGAGGTGCTGTTCCTGTCGCTCGCGTCATTCACGGCGATCACGCTGGTCATGCTGCCGTTCCTTGCCGCCTATCCACCCCGGGAGCAGGCCGCAATCCCCGTGCGCGGCGCAGGCCGCACCCAGCGCGGCCCGCTGATCCGGACACTGATCGCGGTCTTCCTGTTCCAGGCATCCAACATGGGACTGAACGCCTTCATCATCCCGCTGGCGCGGCATTACGGGCTCGCCGACGCCTTCATTAGCCGCACGATCGGCGTCGCCAACTGGATCGGGGTACTCGGGTCCCTCGCCGTGATCTGGATGGCCGGGCGAATCAACCGGACCGTGCCGATCCTCGGCGTGTTGCTGATGTCTATCGCCGGGACCGCCGCCTTCCTGCGGAGCGACATCGGGCTCGTGTTCATCGCCGCCAACATTGCCACGGCAATTGCCTGGTCGTTCCTGATTCCCTACTTCTTCGGGATGTGCGCCGACTTCGATCCCGCCGGCCAGTCGGCGACGCTCGCGGGCTTCTTCTCCAAGATGGGCCTGGCATCCGGCCCGGCCGCCGCCGCGGTGATGCTGGGCCAGGACAATTACACGCTGCTGATCGGCGTCTCGTTGATCGGGCTGGTCGTGTGCGGCATCGCGGTCGTCATCCCGGCCCGGTTGCTCGACGCGGGTCGCAGCAGCCAGCCTGTCACCGGCCGCGCCACGGCCTGAGTCCCCTGGCATGTCATCCGGCAACCTGGCGGCGCGTCCTGGCCTGACGAGTGCCGAGGCCGCGACCCGCCTTAGGGCCGACGGTCCGAATGAACTCCCGGCCGCGCGTGGTCATCGGCTGCTGGATGGGCTGCGGCGCGTGCTGTCCGAGCCGATGTTCCTGCTGCTTTGCGTGGCCGTGGCGCTCTACGTGTTGCTGGGCGAATTACGCGAAGCGCTCGTTCTCGCCTCCTCGCTGATCGCCGTCGTCGTCATATCCGTCTCGCAGGAGCGGCGCGCGGAACGTGCCCTCGAGGCCCTGCGCGATCTCTCGAGTCCCCGCGCCGCCGTGCTGCGCGACGGTGAATTGTTGCGCATCGCGGGTCGCGAAGTCGTGCGGGGCGATGTCGTGCTGCTCGCCGAGGGCGACCGCGTTCCAGCCGATGGCCTGTTGCTTGAATCGATCGATCTCGAGGTCGACGAGTCGTTGCTGACCGGCGAGTCCCTGCCCGTGCCGAAGCGCATTGACGCGGCTGCACAGGCAGAGAGACGAGTGCATTCGGGTACGCTCATCGTCCGCGGCCATGGCACGGCCGAAATCGCTGCGACCGGCGTCCGCACGGAACTGGGCCGGATCGGCCACGCGCTCGCCACGCTCGAACCGCAAAAGACGCCATTGTTCATCGAGACAAGACGAATGGTGATCTGGCTCGCGGTGCTGGGCATCGGGCTCTGCGTTGCCGTCGTTCTTCTCTACGCGGCGTCGCGCGGCGGCTGGGTCGAGGGCGCGCTGGCCGGCATCACGCTGGCGATGAGCATCCTCCCGGAGGAGTTTGCGGTCGTGCTGACGGTGTTCCTGGCGCTCGGGGCCTGGCGGCTCTCGCGGCAGGGCGTCCTGACACGGCGCATGCCTGCCATCGAGGCACTCGGCTCCGCCACGGTCCTCGCGGTCGACAAGACCGGCACGCTGACCGAGAACCGCATGGCCGTGTCCATCCTCGACGACGGCACGAGGCAGGTCGTCCTCAATGGGCCATCTGGCGAACTCGACGCCGGCCTGCGCCGCCTGCTTGGCGCGGCCCTGGCAGCCTGTGAAATCGAGGCGTTCGACCCGATGGAGCGCGCCATCGCCAGGGCCGCGCGTGATTACGCGGCGCGCGAGGCGCTCGAACTCGGTGACATGAAGCTGGTGCACGAGTACGAGCTCACGCCGGAGCTGCTGGCCGTAACTCACGCCTGGAAGACGGGCGCTTCCGATCAGTTGCTGGTCGCGACCAAGGGCGCGCCGGAAGCGGTTGCCGACTTGTGCCGCCTCGATCCGGTAGAGCTCGCTCGCCTGCTGCATCGCGTCGAGCAGATCGCGCGGGATGGCCTGCGCGTGCTCGCGATTGCGCGCGCCGAAGTCCATCATGCGGCGCTGCCTTCATCGCCCAGGGAACTGACATTCGATTTCCTGGGGCTGGTTGCGCTGCGCGACCCGGTGCGGGAGACCGTCCCGGCGGCGCTTTCAGACTGTCATCGCGCCGGCATCCGTGCCGTCATGATCACAGGCGATCACCCCGGCACTGCGCGTGCGGTTGCGCGAGCAGTCGGTCTCGACGACTCGCGCGGCCTGTTGACCGGGCAGGAACTCGCGTCCATGGACGAGCCCACGCTGCGCGTGCATGCCGCGATGGTGAATGTGTATGCGCGGGTTGCGCCGGTCGAGAAACTGCGGCTGGTCAGGGCGCTTCGCGCCAACGGCGAGGTTGTCGCCATGACCGGCGACGGCGTCAACGACGCGCCGGCTCTCAAGGCGGCCGACATCGGCGTGGCCATGGGCAGCCGCGGCACGGACGTCGCGCGCGAGGCCGCATCTCTCGTGCTGGTCGGCGATGACTTCACTGGCCTGGTGGCCGCGATCCGCATGGGGCGGCGAATCTACGAGAATATCCGCAGCGCCATGAGCTACCTGATTGCGGTGCACATTCCGCTCGCCGGCGCCGGCTTGCTGCCGATCCTGTTCGGCTGGCCATTGCTGCTGTTCCCGCTGCACGTCGTGTTCCTCGAGTTCGTGATCGACCCCGCCTGTTCGCTGGTGTTCGAGGGCGAGCACCGCGGCCCCGAGATCATGCACCGCCCGCCACGGGATCCCGCGGAACGCCTGTTTTCCGGCACGATGCTGCGCGACAGCCTGCTGCTCGGAATCGTCAGCATGGCCGTCGTTGCCCTCGTTTACGGAATTTCCCTGTCGATGTACTCGGACGGGCAGGCCCGCGCGCTCGGCTTCATCGTGCTGGTCATCAACAACCTGGCGTTGATCCTCGTGAGCAGGTCGCGATCCGATTCTCTCGCCAAAGTTCTGCTGCGCCCCAATCGTGCTTTCTGGGTGATCGGAGTGCTCGCGATCGCGGCACTTTTCATTGTCGTCAACATGCCGTCCGTCGCGGACGCTTTCCGCTTCGAAGCGCCTCCCGCGGCGGCGGCAGTCGCAGCTATTCTCGCCGGTCTCGCGGCGGCTGCGATCACGGGGATCCTGCGGGCCGCCCTGCAATCAGTGCGATCACGACCCTAGAACGTGTAGGCAATCACGATCGCAGCGGTATCCTTTCGTGGGGCAATTCAAGACGGCACCTCGCCTGTCGCGCTCCGCAAGCTGGTCGGCGCCGCTTTCAGCGCCGCTGGTCGAAACGTCTTCCTGCCATGGACGCGGCAATGTTTATTTTCTGTATGTCGATGACACCGCCCGCGATGCTCCAGCCCCACGCGTCCCGCAGACGGCGTTCCATCGGGTACGCGCGCGAATAGCCATAAGCACCCATCAATTGGACGGCGTGGCCGCAAACCTCACGAGCCATTTCGTTTGCATAGCACTTGGCGAGGGACGAATCGAGAATTGATGGCAGGCCCATGTCTGCATTCGCTGCCGCGCGCCAGATCAATAGCCGAGCGGCATCCACTCGCATACGCATGTCGGCCAGCTTGAGCTGGACAGCCTGAAATTCGATGATTGGCTTGCCGAACTGGTGTCGCTCCTGTACGTAGGCAAGCACATCCTCGAGCGCGCCTGCAGCCTGCGCCAACGCCATCGTCGCATTACCGCAGCGCTCGAGATCGAAGTTTTCCATGAGTTTCTTGAAGCCTCCGGCGGGCACAACGATGTTCTCCGCCGGCACCACGCAACTGTCGAAGTAGATATCGCAACACGGCACACCACGAAAGCCCATCAGCTGCTCCCGCTCACCAAAGCTGATGCCTGGCGTCCCCTTTTCAACGAAAACTGCGCCGATGCCTTTTGGCCCCGGCTCGTCCGATAGACGGCAGTAGACGACATAGCCGTCGGCATGACCGGCTCCTGAGCACCAGCGTTTAGCCCCATTCAGCACGACCGCTCCGCCTTCGTACCGCCCTCGCGTCGTCAGGTCTGTCAGCGCCGATCCCGCGTTCGGCTCCGACATCGAAACAGCCACTACCTTCTCGCCACGGCAGACGGCCGGTATCACCCGCTGGCGCAGCGATTCACCTGCAAGCCGTTCGATGGCGCGTACTGGGCCTACGCAGGACTCGAACACCGGAAAGGCAACCGAGCCCGACACCTTCGCCAGTTCCTCGATGACAATGAGCGCATCGATATTGCCGAGACCCAGGCCGCCGTACTTCTCGGCGACATTGATCCCGAGAAAACCCATCTCGGCGAATTCACGCACCAGCTCAATCGGCGGCGCTTCGTCGCTTTCCTCGCAGCGCTTTGCGAACGCGGGCAGGCGTTCACGAGCATATTTGCGCGCTGTCTCCTGCAGGGCTCTCTGCTCGTCAGTCAGGCTGAAATCCATTGCGTGCTCCCGTATGTGGAGTGTCGAGATGCTGTCTCGCAGGCCACTTGATGTGCGACTACCCGGCAATATGATGATGCCACAGCCTGTCCGCAGCTCCGGTAGCGATCCTGCAGGCGCCCGCCACGAGAGGGCCGGACTCACGCAAAGCGTTCGTCGCCCTGCGGCAGCATCGCCGCCGCCGCTGCGTCGCTGATCACCGTCGCCTGTGCGCGTGCTACCCGTCCAGCGGGAATCGTCAAGTCACCCGCAACGAGTCGACTCAGCATCGCTGCTTTGGCCTCGCCC
>JAHFSF010000139.1 GCA_023265875.1 Gammaproteobacteria bacterium
GCGGCGACCAGGATGGCATCGTAGGGTGCATGCTCCGGCCAACCGAGGGTGCCGTCGCCGTGCAGTACCTGGACATTGTCATACCCAAGTCGCGCAAGGCGTTCAGCGGCGCCTGCGGCCAGATTGGCGTATCGCTCCACGGTATAGACCTCGGCCGCTATCTCGCCGAGCACCGCGGCCGCATACCCGGAGCCGGTGCCGATCTCCAACACCTTTTCGCCACCCCCGAGCCGCAGGCACTCGGTCATGTAGGCAACGATGTACGGCTGCGAGATCGTCTGGTCCGATTCAATCGGCAGCGGCGTGTCCTGGTAGGCAAACTCCTCGAGGCCCTCGCGCAGGAATTTCTCGCGCGGCACCCGGCGCATGGCCGTGAGCACCAGCGGATCGCGCACGCCACGCGCCGCAATCTGCTCCTGGACCATCTGTTTCCGGCTGCCAGTGAAGCGATCCCTGGTCTTAACCATTGCAGATCTCCATGACCCATGCGGCCAGCCAGCAGAGAATCGCCTGTTTCAAGTCAGGTGCCCTCGTCCCTCGCCAGGTATTCCTGCGCGAGGTCTTCCAGATGCAGGCGCCCTTCCGGCTTCAGGAACGGCGCAACCAGCATCAGCACCTGATAGACGCCGCGTGCCATGCCGGCGTCCGCCGCCGCCCTGCGGGGATGACGTGCGGACTCGAATGACAGCCAGTAAAGCGCGACGACGGCGATGTTGTTGCTGAGCGCGTCGATCTCGGCGCCGGTCGCGGTCATCTGGTCGCGTTCCACGAGGCCGAGGCAGATGCCGCGCGCCGCCTGAACTGCGCGCTCGAAGACGGTCGCGAGGTGCGTGCCCGCGCGTCGATCGCGGGCCATGATGCCGCTCAGGTCCCGGAACAGGAAGCGATAGCGCGACAAGGACTCGAGGATCAGGTGCAGCAGGAACCAGACATCCTCGACGTTGTCCGCCCGCCAGCCCGCCGGCGGCAGCAAGGCATCGAGTCCCGCAACGAACTGCTCGAGCAGCGCGGCACTCAGTTCATCTTTTCTTCGAAAATGGTAATGGAGATTGCCGGCGCTGATACCGAGTTCGGCGGCGATCAGCGAGGTCGAGACATTCGGTTCGCCGAGCTCGTTATACAGGCCGAGCGTGACGTCGAGTATGCGTTGGCGGGTGCGGCGGCCGGGCTTGGACTTGGGACTCGTGGACATGAAACCGCTGGTGCACGGTGAAGTATCCCATCGTACACCAGCGACCCTCGCCCACTATCAGGCGGTCAACTCCACGGCAGGCTTGTGCGCGGCCTTGCGCGCGGACTTCCTGGTGACGCGGGACCGTCGCTCGACCTTCCTGGCGAGCGCTTCGACACGCCGCGACAGTGCATTCACGTCCTTGGCGGTCGGCAGGCCGATCCGTTCGATCGCGCGGCCGACGCGTTTCTGCAGCACGTGCTCGAAAGCAGACAGCTGGTCGTCTGCCGCACCGGCCAGGTTTTCGACGACGCCGTCAGCCCGGCCGCGGGCACGCATGCGCAGTTTCTGGCCCTCCTTGATTGCGAGCTCAAAAACCTTGCCCGCTTCGCGGCGCGTGGTCAGAAACGCCTCGCGATGGGCGTTCAGGATCGTCCCGGCGGAACGCCGAGCGGCCTTGCCGAGATGGGTCTGGGCTACACCGCCCAGGAATTCATTGATGTTCTGCATCATCGTGCTCTCCTTGCGTCGATCCGGCTGAATCGATGCAAAAAGTATCGTGATCCAGGCTAGGGATTACACCCTAGCTTCACAGTGAACCGAACCAGCCTTCAATTGCGCTCCTTTGGGACGGGTCGGGCACGGCTCCGGAGGCCGCCTGCAGGTTCTCGGCCGCATGACGGGAGTTGCGCGTGCCGGTCAGCACGACCGTGATGGCCGGATTGGCCAACACCCACTTGATGAACAGTTGCGCGGCCGTGGTGCAGGCGAGTTCAGCAGCGACGGCCGGCAATGGCCGTCCTGCGCTACGGCGGATCATCGCGCCCGCCGTGAACGGGCGATTGCCCAGCACCGCGACACCGCTGTCCCGCGCGACCGGCAACAGGCGAACGCCCGCCCCCGGTTCCGCCAGCGAGTAATTGACCTGCAGGAAGTCAGGACGCTCGCGCCGAATGACTCGCTCGAGTTCCGCATGGGCACTTGCCGTGTAATGAGTGACGCCGACATAGCGAACGGTGCCGGCTTCTTTCGCGGCCCTGAGCGTCGCGAGGTGCACATCGAGATCCAGCAGGTTGTGCACCTGCACGACGTCGAGGGTGCCTGCGCGCAGGAGCCGATGAGACGTGGCGAGCTGCGCCAGGCCAGCGTCGCGGCCCCGCGTCCAGATCTTGGTGGCGAGAAAGACGGCCGGTGCCGGCCGGATTCCGGCCAGGATGTCGCCAACCCGTTCCTCGGCACGGTCGTACATGGGCGAGCTGTCGATGACCTTGCCGCCGGCCTCCAGGAACTGCCGCATAGCCGCCTGGGCGGCATCGAAATCGGCGCCGGACGCGGGCACGTCGAGCACGTCCCAGGTGCCCAGCCCGAGCACCGGCAGCTGTTCCCGGGATGACGGAATCGGTCGTCGCATGGGTCCCGTATCGGCAAGTTTCGCGGCCGGGCTCGCGGCGAGCGCTGCGATCATCTGCAAGGTATCGCGTCGCGAAACCCAGGGCCAGCGGCCGTCAGGCAGGTCCAATGCCGGCTTCCTTCTCACGCCGGATGAACTCGCGGCCCAGCCATCCGGCGACTAATCCCGTGAGCACCATGGCAGCGCCACACAGCAATGCAAAGCCTGCCAGCGCGAATCCCGCGAGCTGCAACACGACGTGCAGCCAGCCGCCAACCATGTCGCCGAATCGCTGCAGCACGGTGTCGATGAAATTCTTGGCCTTGTACTTCGTTTCCTGGTCGACGATCGTGAACAGCACCTCACGGCAGGGTCGCGCGACGCCGAAATCCCCTGCCCTGCGGATGACCTGGCTGATGGCGAGCGGCATCAGTGTCGGCATCATGGCGAGCCATGCGAACGAGGCGAGCGCAACGAGGGGCGTTGCGAGCAGCGCACCGCCAAGCTCGAAGCCCCGGATCAAGCGGGCGGCGATGAAGCCCTGGAGGACGAAGGCCAATATGTTGACGCCGACGTCGAGGCGAGCATAGAAGGCCGTCCTCGGCCCGATCTCGGGATAGGCCCCGGCCGCAATATGCTGCAGCTCGAAGTACATGAAGGTGCCGGTGATCGATCCGAGCGCGATGATCGCGAAGACACCCAGCAGGTAGGGAGACTTTGCGACCAGCCCCACGCCGGCCATGGCAGAGCCGCCAATCCGCGCCCGCGGATCGGTTGACGGCAGCATGAAATGACCGTGGCGCTGTTGCGCCCAGCGCGCGAGACCGCGAATGCAGGGAAGGGTCGCCAGCAGCAGCAGCAAGGACAGCCCGACCAGGCCGTCGATGCCGATGCGCACGACCAGCACCTGCGCGATCAGCGGCCCGAGGATTGCGCCGGTGCCGCCGCCCGCCGCGATCGGACCGAACAGGCGTTTCGCCTCCTCATCGCGGAACACGTCCGCCATGAAACTCCAGAAGATGGAAACAACGAACATGTTGAATACCGACAACCAGACGAAGAAGGCGATCGCGACCCACTGCGAGTCGGGTCTCTCCTTGAACAGCAGGTAGAAGACCAGCAGGTTGAATGCAAAGAATCCATAGGTGATCGGCAGCAGCAGCTGTTTTCGCACTCGTGACACCAGCATCCCGAAAAACGGCGTCAGCGTCAGCATCACGACGAAAGTCGCGGTGAAGAGCCAGGGCAGGTAGTTGAGCCCCGCACTGGCCGCCATCGCGTCCCGCAGCGGCCGCAACAGGTAGTAGCTGCAGAGCAGCAGGAAGAAGTACAGGAATGCGAGCCCGACCGCCCGTTCCTCTCCAGGTTGCGCCTGCAGAATTTTCCGGGCCAGGCCATTCAGCGGCACGGGATCAGCCCGGGCGCGTGGAGCCGGCGAGATGCGGGCGCTGGCCCTCGCTGTCCTTCAGCACGAAGACCGTGCGTCCAGCGTGGGTCCAGTGCTCAAGTCGTGCCATGGATGGCAGGAACAATGGCAGCTTGAAATCGACGTGGACACGCACCGGTGTGACCAGGGCGCCGGGATCGAGCGCAGCCAGTGACCGAGCCATCGACCACATGCCGTGCGCAACCGCAGAATCGAAACCGAACCAGCGCGCGCCGTGGTCACCGAGGTGAATCGGGTTCAGGTCGCCCGACAACCAGCCATAGCGGCGGCCGATGGAACGCGATGCCACGATATCGACTGAAGCGGACGCGGTGCCCTCCTCCGGCCTTTCGTATCGCAGCGTCTGCCGGACGCTGCGCGCCGCCCGGCCACCGCTGACCGCGCGGCGCGCGAGCAGCGTGGATTTCTCATGCCAGGCCGTGCCGGCGCCGTCCTCGAATTCCGTGAACAACTCGAATTCGTGGCCACGGTCGCCGTCGCGGAAGTCCTCGACCCAGCTGCGCAACCGGAAATCACCGTTTACCGGCAACGGGCGAATCTGGTGAATCTCGTTCGCGACATGGATCAGGCCCATCAGCCGGACGACGAACAACGGATGCGTCAGCAGCGCGAAGTGCAAGGGCATGGCCAGTACATGGGGATAGGTAATCGGCAGCGCGCCGTCGTCGGCGAATCGGCAGACGCGCCGGTATCGCGCGACATGGTTGCGCCGCGCACGGACTTCTTCCGCGCTGCCCTGCAGGCGCGGCACGGACCGTCCCTCGGGGACAAGCGCCTCGCGTTTCCCGAACACCGCGCGGGCGAAATAGCGAAAGACGGACGGCAGTCGCTGGAAGCGGTAATTGACAACAGCCCGGCCCATCGAGATCCTCCGGGCGTTGGATCAGGGAACGATCCGGTCAATGGTCACGGTGACCGGAGCGCTGGCCTTGAAATCATAGCTGACCTCGCCATAGAGGTCGCCGCTGCTTGCGGTCGGCTGGCCGGAACGCGAAATCCTCGCGATCACAGTGACCGTTCCATCGCCTGAGAGCGAGGTGCCCGGCCTCATGGCATCCTGATCGGTCAGCGTCAACGACATGGGCCAGGGGCCGGCCGGGCGGCGCACAACCGCCAGCGGCGGGCCGCCCGCGCCGCGACGCGCGATCAGGAACAGGACTGCCTGCGGTGGCACCTTGGCGGTCAGCGAGGCGGCCGGTTCGATTGAGACGCGCACCGTGCCACGGGCAGCCGCGGCAGGCGGCTTCGCAACCGGCGCGATGCCCGGTGTCGTATCGATTTCTGACAGCCGTTCCGCGACCATTTGCCGCAGGTCGGGGGGCAGTTCGTGATTCTGCAATTCGACCCAGCGCTGCTGCGCGAGGGCCGTGTCGCCGCGACGATAGGCGACGATGCCCCCGTACCAGAGTGCCCGCGTGTTGTCGGGCGCCATGGTGACGGCCTGCTCAAACAGTTGCGCGGCCTGGCCATCGATTGCGCGCTCGTCGTTCAGCACCAATGACTCTGCGTAACCGACAACCGCGTCGGCGTCGTTGCCTTCCGAGCGCGTGTAGGCCTGCGTGAAAGCATCGCGGGCGAGGACATAGTTGCCGAGCACCGTCGCGGAGCGGCCCAACAGCTTCCAGCCCTCCACATCGTCCGGCTGCCGGGACAGCCGTTGCTGCAACTGCCCGATCATGTGCTCGAGATCCACAGCCCCGGGGTGCTGCCCGGCGGCAGCGGCAGGTTCCCAGGACCAGTCGCTCGACCAGAAATAGCCGGCAAACGCGAGCAACGGCACGGCGGCTGCAATGACCGTCGCCGCAATGGCCGAGCGCGGCCCGACCGTGCCGCCGGTCGGGGCAGGCCGCAACAGTGGCCAGGCCAGCAACGCGATGGTCAGCGCGACCAGCAAACCGCAGATCAGGATGAAGACGGTCATGACGGGTCCGGCTCTTCGTCGAGCGCCGCTGGATCCGTGCGAGCGCTGCGCGAGCGGCGCACGACGACGAGCGCCGCAACACCCGAGCCGCCCAGCAGCAGCAGCACGGGCGCTGCCCACAGGAGCCAGGTGCGCGCCACAACCGGCGGGCGGTAAAGGACAAAGTCGCCATAGCGATCCGTCAGGAACGCGCGGATCTCCACGTCACTTTTTCCACCAACCATCATCTCGCGGACTTCGCGGCGCAAGTCGGTTGCGAGCGATGCATTCGAATCGGCGATTGTCTCGTTCTGGCAGACCAGGCAGCGCAGCTCATGCGTCAGGCGCTCGTAACGCTGCTGCAGGGCAGGATCGTCGAGGCGTTCGGCGTCGATCGCCTG
>JAHFSF010000140.1 GCA_023265875.1 Gammaproteobacteria bacterium
TGGAGCAGGTCGAAGTGCTGCGGGGCGCGCAGGGCACGCGCTACGGGGCCAATGCCCTCGGCGGCCTGATCAAGGTCAAGACGCGCGATCCCGTTGCTGCGCGCAGCCTCGACGCGGAGGTCGATGCTGGAGCGGATGGCCTGTGGGCGGCTGGCGTCGCGACCGGCGGTGGCCTGCCGCCGCGGGATGGCATGTCCGGGGCCTGGCGCGCCGCGCTATATCGCGCCGTCAGCGACGGCTTTCGCCACAATGCCTACCTCGGCCGTGATGACACAAATGGCCGCGATGAACTTACGGCGCGGCTCAAGTTCCGGATCGAGACGCCGAGCGGCTGGCGCACGGACCTCGGTCTGATGTACGCCGATTTCGACAATGGCTACGACGCCTTTGCGATTGACAACAGTTTCCGCACACTGTCCGATCGGCCAGGCCGCGATGCGCAACGATCGCAAGGCGCTTCGCTCGATGCCACGCATGACGGCTCGAATGGCCTGGTGCTGCGGTCGACCACCGCCTGGGCCGACTCGGACATCGAGGCCAGTTTCGACGCGGACTGGGGCAACGACGCCGACTGGGGCGCGGTCGGTCCCTACAATTTCTTTTCGCGCACGCTGCGGCACCGGCGCACGCTGAACCAGGACCTGAGGCTGCTGTCGGATTCGGACCACCGCGGCTCCTGGCTGATCGGCGCCTGGATCTCGCGGCTCGAAGAAACGAACCGGATCGCCGACGACGGCCGCTACCTGGACGATTCCTTCGAGCGGCTGCTGACCAGCCGTTACCGGGCGACCAGCGAGGCGCTGTACGGCGAGGTCGGATGGGCATGGACACCGGCGACGTCGGTGACGACCGGACTTCGCTTCGAGCAACGCGATGCGCGCTACGCCGACAGCGATGCCATCCGGTTCGAACCGCGGGACCGCATGTGGGGTGGCCAGTTATCGCTGACGCACCGGCTTGACGGGACCCGAAGCCTCTGGGCCTCGCTGTCGCGTGGCTTCAAGGCGGGTGGGTTCAACATCGGCACCTCGGTGCCGGCCGGTCGCGAGCAATTCGACCCCGAGTATCTCTGGAGTGTCGAACTGGGATGGAAGGGCCGCGACGCACGGGATTACCGCGCGGCTGACGTCAATCTGTTCTATACACGCCGTGAGCACCAGCAGGTCGCGACCTCATCGCAGGTGGATCCCAACGATCCGCTGACCTACCAGTACCTGATCGACAACGCGGCTTCCGGCGAGGCCTGGGGACTCGAGGGCTCAGCGCGGATCCAGGCGGCGGCGCAACTGGAGTTGAGTTCGTCCTGGTCGCTGATGCAGTCCCGATATCTGGATTATCGGCTGGAGAGCCGCGATCTCGATGGCCGCGCGTGGGCCCACGCGCCGGAGTGGAAGGCAGCCACGGCCGCGACCTGGCGCCATCCTGCAGGCTGGATGGCGCGGATCGACCTGTCGGGCGAGGCGGGTTTCTACCACGATACGAGTCACGACCAACGCGCCAGGTCGCGTTACTTGGTGAACCTGCGCGCGGGCCGGGAGTCGGGGCAGTGGTCGGCCCAGGCCTGGGTTCACAACCTGTTCGATCGCCGGTATCCGGTGCGAGGATTCTTTTTCGGCAACGAGCCGCCGGACTTCCCGGAGCGCCTGTACCTGCGCTGGGGCGATCCGCGCCAGTTCGGCGTCACGATGAATTATTCATTGTGACCTGGTTCGACAACTTCATTGCGGACTTGCGATCCGCGGGCCTGACCGAGCTGCTAGCGGTCGCCTTCGGCCTGGCCTATATCGGGCTTGCAATCCGGCAGCACCGCGCCTGCTGGGTCGCCGGCGGCATCAGCACCGCGATCTACATCGCGGTATTCCTGCAGGCGGGCCTGCCGCTGCAGGCGGCCCTGCAGGTGGTCTATGTCGCCCTTTCCGTCTATGGCTGGCTGGCCTGGAAGCCGGGTGGAGATGCGGTCGTGCAGCCGCGGCGCTGGCCGCTGTCCGGGCACCTGCTCGCAATTCTCGGCGTGATGCTGATGACGGCGATCAGCGCGCCGATTCTCGCGCGCTATGCGGACGCACAGGCGCCGCTGGCGGATTCATTCGGCACCTGGGCGAGTGTGTTCGCGACCTGGCTGCTTGCGCGCCGCTATCTCGACACCTGGTTCTGGTGGGTCGTCCTGGACGCGGGTCTTGCGGGCCTGTTCGCGAGCCAGGGCCTCGCGTTCACGGCCGCGCTGTATCTCGTCTATGCGCTGCTGGCAATCGCGGGATGGCGGGCCTGGCGGCACGCGATGGCTGCAGCCCCATGATGACCGAGCAGACTGCAGTGTCCCGGGAAACCCGTGTCGCTGCCATCGCGGACGAACTCGGCCTCGATCAGCCGGAGATCACGGTGCTCGCGGGCGGACTGGTCAATTACACAATACGCCTGCGGGACGCGAGCCAGGACCTCGTGCTGCGGCTGGCGGGAGCCGGGACGGCGGAACTCGGTGCCGATCGCCACGCGGAACTCGCCATGTTGCAGCTCGCGGCGGCTGCGGGATTGGCGCCGCAACCCGTACTCATGCGCCCGGCCGAGGGCCTCCTGGTCACGCGCCATGTCACCGGTCGCGTGCCCGGCTTGGATGATGCGCGCTCACCGCTGATGCTCGCCCGCTTCGGTGGATGGCTCGCCCGGCTGCACGCACTGCCCCCGCCGGCCGGACTGGCCCCGATTGATATCGGCGCACGGGCAGCGGGCTACCTGCGGTCTCTTGATGCGCAGGACTCGTTGCCGCTGCGGCGCGATCTCGGTCAGCGCCTGCAGCGGATTCGCAAGGAACTCACTCCGCCGCCGCGATTCGCGGCCTGCCATCACGACCTGCACCACCGGAATTTCGTCGACACCGGGACGGCGCTGATTGCGCTCGACTGGGAATACGCTGGCCCGGGCGATCCCGTCGCGGACCTCGCGGGCTTTGTCTGTTACCAGGATCTCGATCTGGAACAGACGCGGGTACTGCTCGGTGGCTACGGCGGCGACGCCCGGCGACTCGCCAAACGGCTTGCGCCGCTTTGCTGGGTCTTCGATTGTCTCTGCTTCGGCTGGATGGAGATTGCGGCGGCGCAGGGACTCGCCGTGGAACCGGAGCGCCGTCAAAGGCTCGTCGAACGGCTGCAGGGCTGAGCGGTTGCGCCAACGAGGCCGCGTCCCGCAAGATGCGGCGACGAATGGCAGAAATCATCGTGATCGATCGCGACGGCGGGGAGCATCGGGTGGCGGGGCGCATCGGCGTCAGCCTGATGGAGACCCTGCGCGATTTCGATTATGGCGTCGCCGCGATCTGCGGCGGCATGTGTTCCTGCGCAACCTGTCATGTCCATGTCGCCGAGCCCTGGCTCGACCGGCTGCCGCCGATGCAGGGTGACGAGAAGGAAATCCTGCAGGAACTCGAGAGTTACCGGCCGCGCGGATCGCGGCTGTCCTGCCAAGTGCCCTTCGAGGAACCGCTCGACGGCATCAAGGTCGAAATCGCGCCGGAGGAGTAGGAGGGCCGTCTACGTCCGTTCCGCCTGGCGCGCGACTGCCATGGTCGCGGCCTCGATCGTCGCCGCATCGCCGAGGAAGCGCCGCGGGACGGCCGGCTTCAGCAACCCATCGAGCTCGTAGAAGATCGGCACACCGGTCGGGATGTTGAATCCGACGATCTCGTCATCGCCCATCCCGTCCAGCATCTTGACCAGCGCCCGCAGGCTGTTGCCATGCGCGACGACCAGCACATGACGATCGGCAGCCAGCACCGGCGCAATGCGCTCGCGCCAGAATGGCTCGACCCGCACGAGCGTATCTTTCAGCGATTCGGTCGCAGGCAGTTCGGAAGCTGCGACATCCCGGTAGCGCGCGTCGAACTTCGGATGACGTGGGTCGTCCGGCGCGAGCGGCGGCGGCGGCACATCGTAACTGCGCCGCCAGATCCGGACCTGGTCCGCCCCGTACCTGGCCGAAGTTTCCGCCTTGTCGAGGCCCTGCAATGCACCGTAGTGGCGCTCATTCAGGCGCCAGCTGCGTTCGACCGGAATCCACATGCGATCCATTTCATCCAGCATTAGCCACAGCGTGCGGATCGCGCGTTTCAGCACCGACGTAAATGTGATGTCGAATTCCAGGCCCCGTTCGCGCAGCAACCGGCCGGCGGCCAGTGCCTCCGCCCGGCCCTGTGCCGTCAAGTCGACGTCGGTCCAGCCGGTGAACAAATTGTCCAGATTCCAGGTGCTCTGGCCATGACGGACGAGGACGAGCTTGCCGGTCACGCAACGACTCCAGGGAAGGTTGCAGGCGGTCTTATATCACAGTGAAGTGCGCGTGCCCGCGCAGGGCATTACAATACGCCACCCGGACGCGCGGCCCCCGGGCCCGGCGCATCCTCCCATGCACAGTTCATTGCAGTCAGCGACACGGACCCTTGCACTCGGCGCGCTCGGCGTCGTGTACGGGGACATCGGCACGAGCCCGCTGTATGCATTCCGCAGCTGCTTTGCCGGTATCGAGGACATGCACCCGACACCCGCCAACGTGCTGGGTATCCTGTCGCTAATCTTCTGGTCACTGACGACCGTGATTTCCGTCATGTATGCCGGGTTCATCCTGCGTGCTGACAATCGCGGGGAAGGCGGCGTACTTGCGCTGATGGAACTGGTGCGGGCGCGCCGCGCCTGGCTGCCGGCATCGGCAGTGGTGACGCTTGGATTGTTCGGGGCGGCGCTCTTCTTCAGCGATGGCGCGCTGACACCGGCCATCACTGTGCTGTCGGCGGTCGAGGGGCTCTCCGTCATGAGCCCGGCGCTCGGCGCCACGGTGATTCCGCTGGTGATCATCATCCTGCTCGTGCTTTTCAGCCTGCAGAAGCGTGGCACCGGCAGGGTCGGTGGCCTGTTCGGCCCGGTGATGGTCGCCTGGTTCGTGGTCATCGCAGTGCTTGGCATCTTCTGGATCGCGCGTGAACCGACGGTACTGGCGGCCCTCAACCCCGTGTACGCATTTCGATTCCTTGGCGCGCATGGTGGCCAGTCGCTGTTCGTGCTGGCGGCGGTTTTCCTCACGGTGACCGGTGGTGAAGCCCTGTATGCGGACATGGGTCATTTCGGCCGCCGCCCGATCCGGCTTGCCCTGTATGGCCTGGTATTGCCGTCGCTGGTGCTGAACTACTTTGGCCAGGGCGCGCTTGCACTGACGAATCCGCAGACCGTGACCAGCCCCTTCTACCTGATGGCGCCTGAATGGATGCTGACGCCGCTCGTATTGCTCGCGACCGCTGCGGCGATCATTGCGTCACAGGCGGTCATCTCCGGCGTCTACTCCATTGCGCATCAGGCGATGCAGCTTGGCTACCTGCCGCGCATGGTGATCGTGCACTCGTCCGACCGCGCGGCAGGCCAGATCTATGCGCCGGGCGCGAACCGGATCCTGATGTGGGCGACGATCGGCCTGGTGCTGGCATTCGGTTCCTCGGCGGGACTGGCCGGCGCCTATGGCGTCGCCATCGTCTGCGCGATGCTGATCGACTGCATCTTCGTCATGACGTGGCTGGCGGCGCAGCCGGAGCGGAAGGCACGGGCCATGCTGGCGGGCGCGGGCGCGGTGATGATCGTCGAGATCTCATTCCTGGCCGCCAACAGCCTGAAGATCGCGGACGGCGGCTGGTTGCCGCTGGCGGCAAGCCTCGTGCTGCTGACGATCATGCTGACCTGGCGGGACGGGCGGTTCGCTGCACTCGACCTGCTGCTGCGCCGTCAGATGCCCGTGCGATCGCTCGTGTCCCTGGTGACCGGCGCGGAACTCAACCGGGTTCCGGGCACGGCCGTCTATCTCGACAGCGGTTCGAGCGGCGTTCCGCGTGCCCTGCAGCGAACGATCGAGACGCACAAGACACTGCACGAGCGGATTGTGCTGCTGACCATTGAAACAGGCGATGAGCCCTGGTCTGAGAAACGCCGGCGCGTCACCGTGCAGGAAATAGCGCCTGGACTGTACCGGGTCGTCGCCCGCTGCGGCTTCATGGAGTCACGCAGCATCCCTTCGTTGCTCGCCGAGGCCGAGAGCCTGGGATTGCCATACCGCCCGGCGGAAACGATCTACGTGGTGGGACAGAAGAATATCCTGGTGACCGGGCGTTCCGGCATGCCGCGCTGGCGCAAACGACTGTATGCGCTGATGGCGCGCAATTCACAGCCCGCGGCCTACCACTATGGCTTGCCGCCAGGGCGTGTCATCGAGATTGGCGAACCGCTCGAGATCTGAGCGCAGCGCAAGGGGCTGACTCAGCGCTCGGCAA
>JAHFSF010000141.1:0-1965 GCA_023265875.1 Gammaproteobacteria bacterium
CTGCGGCCCCTGCTCGCCAGGCCGGAACTGCGCGTGATCCTCACCGGCGCCGGCACCTCGGCTTTTATTGGTGAATGCCTGGCGCCCTGGCTCGCGAGCCGCCTGCCCTGCCGGGTCGAGGCGATCGCGACCACCGATATCGTCTCCGCGCCCCGGCTCTATCTGCAGCCGCACACACCGACCCTGCTCGTCTCCTTCGCCCGTTCCGGAAACAGCCCCGAGAGCGTGGCCGCGGCCCGGCTCGCGGATCAGATCGTCGACGAGGCGCATCACCTGGTCCTGTGCTGCAACCCGGAATGTGCGCTGGTGACATACGCGCGCTCCGCGCCGCGCAGTTGCACGTTCCTGCTGCCCGAGGAGACGCACGACAGGAGTTTTGCGATGACCTCGAGTTTCAGCTGCATGACCTATGCAGCGCTCGCTGCGTTCAGCGGCATCGAGATCATGCGCCCGCGCATCGAGGCGATCGCGCGCGCGATGCAGGCCGTCCTCACGCAACAAGACGGTCCGATGAATGCCGTTTCCGGACGGGGATACGAACGCGTGGTCTTCCTGGGCAGCCATGTCTTCAAGGGGCTCGCGCGCGAGGCGGCCCTCAAGCTGCTCGAACTCACCGACGGCGCCATCATCGCGGCCCATGAATCACCGATGGGTTTCCG
Organism: Gammaproteobacteria bacterium; assembly: GCA_023265875.1. Lineage (GTDB taxonomy): Bacteria > Pseudomonadota > Gammaproteobacteria > Steroidobacterales > Steroidobacteraceae > SCUD01. The sequence continues at coordinate 660 of JAHFSF010000141.1, forward strand.
CCACGGGCCCAAGATCATCGTCAACGAGCGCACGCTCATCGTGATCTTCCTGTCCAACGATCCGCATACGCGGCGATACGACCTGGACCTGCTCGATGAACTCAAGCGCGACTCGATGGCCGCGCGGGTTCTTGCGGTTTCCGCGCAGCGCGATGCCGCGCTCGCCCAGGTCGAATGCATCGACGTTCCGTATCTCGAGCGCGCCGACGACGTCGACCTGCTGTTTCCCTGCATTGCCGCCCCCCAGATGCTGGCGTTCCACGAGTCGCTGCGTCGCGGCCTGTCGCCGGACAACCCGAACCGATCGGGCACGGTGAGCCGGGTCGTGCAGGGCGTGCGCATCCACGCTCCCGGCTGAACCCGTGACCGGATCCCTCCTGCTCGGCGTGGACGGCGGCGGTACGAAAACCGAGTTCGCGCTGATCGATCGCAGCGGCCGCATTGCGGCCATTCACCGCGAATCGGGCGCCTATCACCTGCAGATCGGCATCGAGCGGCTGCGCGACGTGATCGGCCGCGGCCTCAAGGCGATACTCGGCGGGCCTGGGCTATCGGGGGATGCGGTTGAGCATGCCTTTTTCGGCCTGCCGGCCTACGGCGAGGACAGTTCCATCCAACCGCTCCTCGACGCATTGCCAGCGGAATTTCTCGGTCACCGCCGTTATCGCTGCGGCAACGACATGGTGTGTACCTGGGCCGGGTCGCTCGGCGGCGAGGATGGCATCGGCATCGTCGCCGGCACCGGTTCGATCGGTTACGGCGAGCGCGCGGGACGAACGGCACGCGCCGGCGGCTGGGGAGAATTGTTCAGCGACGAGGGCTCGGCGTACTGGATCGCGACGCGAGGTCTCAATGTTTTCAGCCGGATGGCGGACGGTCGCCTGCCCAGGGGGCCGCTTTACCCACTGCTGATGCGGGCATTCGCGCTGACCAACGACCTCGACCTCTGCGCCTACGTGATGTCGGCGGCAGGCCCGACCCGCGACCGGATTGCGTCGTTCTGCCCGCTCGTGGCGCAGGCGGCTGCCGAAGGCGACGCGCAGGCGGAGGCGATATTCCAGGCGGCCGCGCGGGAACTCGCAGGCATCGCGGCTGCGCTGCGTACTGCGCTTTGCTTCCCGCCGGGCGCACGCGTTCCCACGTCGTATTCAGGCGGCGCCTTCGCAACGGGTGAGAGATTGCTCGCGCCATTCCGCCAGTCCCTGTCGGCCCTGTCGGCGGATTTCGAGCTGCGGGAGCCGCTCCTGTCGCCCAGCCTGGGAGCGGCACTTTACGCCGCGCGGGACTGCGGCCGGCCGCTCGACGC
>JAHFSF010000141.1:2065-6272 GCA_023265875.1 Gammaproteobacteria bacterium
CGCCATTCCGCCAGTCCCTGTCGGCCCTGTCGGCGGATTTCGAGCTGCGGGAGCCGCTCCTGTCGCCCAGCCTGGGAGCGGCACTTTACGCCGCGCGGGACTGCGGCCGGCCGCTCGACGCGGGCTCGATCGCGCGGTTGCGGGAAACGATGCCCAGCGTCAAATAGCCTGGCGCCACCGCCGGGCAGCCCACAATTCACGTTGATCCAACGACCCGGTGCTAGCATAATGCTGGCATCATGAAAGACACCGCCACATTGACCATCCGCAATGTCCCGCTGCGCATCGTTCGCGGCCTCAAGTCGCTCGCCAAGCGGCGCGGCCAGTCGATGGAGCAGGAAGTCCGTGACCTGCTCGAACAGCATGTCGCGGAACGCTCGTCCGTGCTGCGTCAGATCGAGGCGTCCTGGGATCGGCAATCCCGCCGGCCGAGCGCCGCGGAAATCGACTCCTGGATGCTGGTCGGCCGTGAATGAGGGTCGTCGTCGACACCAACGTTCTGGCCTACCACTTGCTGGGCACTCCCCGATTCGCGACAGAGGCCGCGGCACTTCTGGGCGCGGCCGATGAAATCCTGGCTCCCGCTCTGTGGGAAGCGGAGCTCGTCAATGTCATCTGGATGGCAGTCCGCGCAGGCGTGCTGCCACCGCAGGAGGTGCCTTCGAGGCTATCCCTCGCCGCGGGCCTGAATGTGCGATCAATTTCGGTTCGGTCGCTATGGCACGGCGCACTGCTGCGGTCGCTGCAGTCCGGCGTTACCGTCTACGATACTTTGTTCGTGGAGCTGGCCGATCGCGAGCGGCTTGCGCTCGCAACCTTTGACCGCAAGCTGATCCAGGCATTTCCTCTGCTCGCAAAGCGGCCGCAGGAGGTTGCCGCGTAGCTCTGCGCGGCCTGTACCTACGTTCCGGTCTGCCGCTCGAACTTTACCGGCTGCGGTCCGCGCACGCGGGAACGCACGACCACCGTCCCCGCCAGCTTGTCGTGCCAGCCCTGCTTGCGCGCATCGAAGGCGACCCAGATGAGCCCGAGGCCAAGCGGAATAGTGGAAACGTAATAGCCCAGGTAGCGTCCGATCAACTGGCCCGTGCTCGGTTTCCCGCCGGTGCGCGCATCCACGATCCGCGCCGAGATCGCCATCTTGCCGGGCGTCGCCTGCCGATACATCCAGAACAGCACCACCGCGATCGCCGGCAGGATCCAGTTGATCAGCAGGTCCGCCGGGCCCTGGAAAAGCCCGGCCGACAGCCAGTATCCCGAGCCGTAGATCCACGTCAGCAGCGGCGCGCAGACGATCAGGATCAGCACCGTATCGATCAGTGCCGCCCCCACGCGGAGCCAGAAGCCGACGTACTCGAGTTCTGCGTTTTCCATGCTCGTATTCTACTAGGGAACGAGCGCCAGGATCTGGCGCACCACGGCTTCGTACTGTCCGCCCAGATGATGGCCGACTCCGATCCGCTGCGTGCGGGCACCCGCGAGAGCCAGTGCCGGGCAGGACGATTCCGGCTCCTCGGCACCGTAAAGGCACAAGACCTGTCTGGCATCGAGCCGCGCGAGTTCCGGCGCCAGCGGTTCACCATTCTTCGCGAGCCAGGGAATCCATCCGCTGATCTTCACCTCGAAGACGGCGGATTGGGTCGGGCCGATCAGGACGATCCCGACGACCTGCCGGCGCAGATCCGCGGGCAGCCGGTTGACGATGAATGGCAACACGTCGGCACCGAACGAATAGCCGACCAGAATCACGCGGGTCCGCGACAGGACCCGCAGATAATGTTCGGTCGTCCGCGCGACGGCAGCGGCGGCTTCGTTCGCCGTGCGCGCCTTCCAGAAGTAGCGCAGCGAATTGAAACCGACCACCGGAATGCCGCCGGCCACCAGACCCGCGCTCATCTTCCGGTCGATCCTGGCCCAGCCGCCGTCGCCGGTCAGCAGCACGACGAGTGGCGTCGCCGCCTCACGGGCGCCAGTCGCAGCGCCGGCATCCGGGAACACTTCCTTCAATGGCAGGCCGCTGAGATGGTCGGGTGCGCGTTGCGGCGGCAGCCGGCTGCGCTCGACGCTGTCGTCCGCGGCCGGCGCCACGCCAATCAATCCGACCAGCAGCAACGACAGGACCAGTTGCATCGATCGGTTCACCTGGGCAACAGGCCCTTCACGCCGCCGGCGATCAGCATCGAAACGTCCATCAGGATGCGCGGCACCACGAACCAGCCAGCGGGTGACACCAGATATTTCGGTTCCCAGACCGGAGCAAACTTGTCCTTGAAACGCCTGAGCCCGTCGAAGTTGTAGAAGTGCTCGCCGTGGCGAAAGACGAAATTTCCGATCCGGTGCCACGACGGTGCAAGCGGGTGCTGTTCCAGCCCCGCGAGCGGCGCCATGCCGAGATTGAACCAGCGATAGCCCTGGCCGCGACCCCACAGCATCAATTCGGTGAACAGGAAGTCCATCGCGCTGCGGGGCGCCTGCGCGCCAAATCGCATCAGGTCGATGGACAATTCAGCCTTGGTGCCCGTGGTCCAGAGATTCGCGAAAGCCGCCGGCTCGCCGTCGCGGCGCACGACCGCGATCGAAAAGCGGCGCAGGTAGCCTGCCTCGAACGCGCCCACCGAAAAGCCCTTCTCCGCCGTCGCTTTTTCCTTGAGCCAGGCATTCGAGATACGGGCCAGGGCCGGCAGCATTTCTTCGAAGGAGGTCCCCGCAACGATTTCGAAGGTGGCACCGTCACGCTCGGCGCGCCGATGCGACTGGCGCAGGTCCGCCCTCGCGCTGCCCTGCAGGTCGAAATCCGGCAGCGGCACCCGCGCCTCCTCGCCGATCTTCAGCGGCGTCAGGCCGAGGTCGATATAGAGCGGCAGCCGTTCGCTGCTGACCTGGTGGAAGACCGTCCAGCCGCCGTGCCGGTCCGCCAGTTCACGGAACCGCCACGCCAGCTCGTCGCCATGATCGCGGTCACCGACCGGATCGCCGAGCGCGACCCAGCTCCTGCCGGAGAGCTGGTACATGATGTACGCATCTTGCTGCGGCGCGAGCAGCAGCCGCTTGTCACCGGTCAGCGCCGCATTGGCGAGCGTGGCGTCGGAACGCTCGATCACCCTCTGCACGCGCTCCAGGTCCACCGCGTCCGGCACGTCCGGTTCCGGCCGGGCCGGCCGCAACAGGTTCAGCGCGAAGATCGCGCCGGCGGCGGCGATGGTGACGAAGGAAGCGCGGAGCACGCGCGGGGCGTCGCCGGAGGCCGAGAAAGTCCACCACAGGTCGGTCGAATATTCGACGTGCCGATGCGCGAAGATGCCGATCCACAGCACCACGCCGAGCACGCCGATGATGCTCGCGATCCACGTCGGCGTGAGCCGCTCATCGATCAGCGATGCCCGGCGATAGAACGCGCGCCGGCCGAGCCACAGGATGCAAAGCACGACCGCCAGCAGGGTCGCCTCCTCGACATCCAGTCCCTTCAGCAGGGAGGCGGCGATTCCTGCAGCCAGCAGCCAGACCGTGAGGCGGTAGCCTTCGCGCACCCGGCGAAACAGCGCCCGCGACAACACGAGCAATCCGAGCCCGGCGGTGCTTCCCAGCAGGTGCGATGCCTCGATGATCGGCAGCGGGATGACATACCGGAGCGTTGCAAGCCGCCCGTGAATGCCCGGGGTCGCGCCCGACACCAGGAGCACGATGCCGGCCACGAAGATCAGCGTGCCGCCAAGCCGCGGTGCCAGCGGCGTGATAAAACGCGACAGCAGCGATTCGAGTTGCGCCAGCTTCGTGCCCTGGGCGCGGACCTCCTGGCGCGCGAATGCGACGCCGGCCAGCGACAGTGGCAGCACGTAGTAGATCGCGCGGTAGGCCAGCATGGCGCCGAGCAGCGAGTCCGCCGGCGCGTCCGGCAGCGACACCAGGAGAATGGATTCGAAGACGCCGAGCCCGCCCGGAACATGACTGACGATGCCGGCCGCGACGGCCAGTGCATAGATCCCCACGAAGGTCAGGAACGCGACGTCAAGTTCGGCTGGCAGCAACAGCCACAGCACGCCGGCCGAAACGCACATCTCGATGGAGCCGGTCAGGACCTGCAGCAACGTCAGCGTGGGCCCGGCCGGTCGCAGCGCCCAGCCGCGGATTTCCAGGCCCTTGCGCCCGAAGCTGCCCCAGGCGACATAGCCGGCAACCAGCATCAGCAACGCAATGCCGGCGGGCCCGG
>JAHFSF010000142.1 GCA_023265875.1 Gammaproteobacteria bacterium
TTGACCGACCTGCTGCACATAAGCAGTGAGGGCAGGGTCGAGACGCTGATCACCACCCTCTGCCTGGCGCATCGGGGCAAAGTTCTTCTCGCCAATCTGCAGTTCCGTGCCCTCGCCGACCAGCATCAGGTCCTTCTTGCCGGTCACGGGATTCGTGGCACAGGCCGCGAGCACCATGGCTGCAGTTCCCGCCAGGATCGCTCGACGACAGGCCGTTCTCATGCCGCATATCCTAAGTCCATCCGGGCGCATCGTGTCAACCCCGCCCGGAAACTGGCAGGGCCGCCCCATGGCGGCCCTGCGATGACTCAAATGCAGTCTGGGATTACGGACAGACCCCCGCAGTCGCGTACGTGCCGGCCGGCCGTGAGCTGCCGATAAACTCGACGTGCAAAGTCTTGCCGCCGCTCAGTTCATTGACCAGCAGCAGACCGCCACCCTCCGGGCAGTAGTTCTTTTGCTCGATCGCACCGGGCGAAAGCGGCGAGTATTCCTTGGTCCGCAGGCAGCCGGCGTAGGTGCCGAGGCCGATCGACACGTTGGCGTTGAGCCTGAGTGTCTTGGCGCGATCCTCGGCCTCACCCTCGAAGAACTCCTGCTTGTACCAGCTGCCGATGATCGGATTCCGAGGCATCACGACGCCCGCCAGCGCCCCGTCCCTGCCAGCTTCCCACGAACCCTCGCTGCTGGGGCATTCATCGGCGTGGTCCCAGGCAACGGTGTCTTCACCCAGGTACCAGACGTTTCCCGGCTTGTCTTGTGCGTACAAGTCCAGGGTCTCTTCGACAAGTTCGTAGTTGTCCGTGCAGCCTTCAGAGAACCAGGCGCGGTCTTCGACTTCCCAGGCGACGACGCTCCCGTAGGGTGCCCCAAAATCGTCCTTGGTGTTCCCGGTCACCCGCGCTTCATCGACTTCGCAGCCATCGGGGGACTCGGCGGCATAGACCAGGACGGTACCCGCGATCAGCGGAAAGTACGGATTGTCGATAGCGGCGCCCGGCGTGAAATTCGCCGGGTTGAAGACGAACTTGACTTCCTTGGCCGCGGCTGATCCGCTGGCGGCCAGCAGCATCGTCAGTCCCAGGCCGAGTGCCAGGGGGATCCTGTTGAATAGCTTCATGCCAAGGCTCCTTGCGTCGGAATGTCTGCTCCTTATTATGAGACGCAGCACCGACCGGAATCCTTCGCAAGCCGCTGGACACCCGCAATTCAGCTGAGTTATGGCAAATGCAACCGCAAACAGCGAGCGGGTCGGCTGCATCCGGCCGCTTGAGGATCGCACATGGCCGCGCGATGATCGGCCATGATCCTCGTCGGCCAGTATGACTCCCCGTTCGTGCGCCGCGTCGCCGTGACGCTGCATCACTACCAGATGCCGTTTTCGCGCAATACGATTTCGGTGTTCGGCGATGCCCGGGACATGCAGAAGATCAATCCGCTGATCCGCATTCCATCCCTGGTACTCGACAGCGGCGAAACGCTGATCGACAGCGGCGCCATCATCGACACGCTCGATGAGATGGTCGGACCGGATCACGCCCTCGTTCCGCGTTCGGGTCCCAGGCGCCGATTGATACTGCAGGCGATTGCGCTGGCTGCGGGTGCCGCCGAAAAAGCCGGGCAGGTCGTTTACGAGCGGCTCTTCCATCCCGGCCAGGCGCTCAGCAAGGAATGGGAGCAGAGATGCCTGTCTCAGCTTGCGGCGGCCCTGGACCGATTGGAACGCCAGTGTGGCGCGCCGTGGTTCTTCGGCCAGCAGCTGGGCCACGCCGACGTCATGACAGGCTGCCTGCTCGGCTACCTGAATCTTCGGCTGCAGGAAAGTTTTCCGGCGGGCGCGTATCCCAGGCTCGAGGCGCTGGCACGGCACTGCGAATCGCGCGACGAATTCCTGCAGTCGCGCATCAGCCCGGATGAAACGATGCCATCCAGGGTCCAGTAGCAGGATAGAAGCATTCGCCGCGCGCTATTCAGTTCACGCCGCTGATGACGATGTCGTACAGCAGGTCCGGCCGGGCGTCGCCGCGGAAGTCGACGACGTGCACGTAGAAAGTCGCGGCGCCAGCTACCTGCATCACGAGTTTTGAATCCAGATCGACTCCCTGCGTTCCATCGTCGTCGCTTTCGCAAGGTGACGTGAATGTCGGCGCAACACAGGTGGTGAGCCGGGTGCCGCTCCCATTGACGATTTCGATCACCGAATCCAGCGGGCTGCCGTTGACCAGCGCATTGATGTCGACGGTCACGGTCGAAGCCGCCGTAGTCGTGATCCGGTAGTAATCCTCATCCGGGGCCAGCACCGTATTGGGGTGACCGCTGGGGCTGATGGAAGCCGCGAAGGTTCCGTTGCCCAGTGGAGTGGCGTCCGCGATGGTGTCGTTGCGCACCACTGGAGGAGCCGCCACGGCGATGCTCAGCACCTGGGTATCAGTCAATTGTGGAGATGAGCTGTCCGCAACGCTGACCGTGAATGTCTGGCTGGTGGCGGCTACCGTGGGGGTACCGGTGATGGTGCCGCCCGCGCTGATCGAGAGCCCCGCCGGCAAGCTGCCGCTGCTGATGCTGAAGGTGTAAGGCATCGTACCGCCCGTTGCGGCGACCGCCTGGCTGTAAGCCGTACCGACGGCAGCACCCGGCAGCACGGCAGTCGTGATGGCCAGCGGGAGAACCATGTCGATGGTCAGCGCCTGCGTGTCGCTCTGCTGCGGCGTGCTGGAGTCCACCACCATCACCGTGAAGCCCACTGTCCCCGGCACTGGCCCGGGATTTCCCGTGATGGCGCCGGTAGAGGCATTCAATGCCATGAACGGGGGAAGGCTGCCCGCGCTGATGCTGAATGTCTTGGCTCCATTGCCACCGGTCACTGCGATCGTCGCGCTGTAGGCAATTCCAAGCACACCATCTGGCAGGGTCGTGGTGGTAATTTCGAAGCGCACAGGAACAATCGACCCCCCGCTCCCGCCGCCGCAGCCCGCGACAACCGCCAGCAGCATGGCCCCGGCTGCCGCGAAAACTGCACGTCGCAGTTTCGTCTTCACGGGCCCTCGAACTGGTCAAACCGCGGATCGGTGCCGATCAGGGTCACATTGTTGCCGGACACGGTGGCGCCAGCCGCAACGGCGATGGGCCCGATGGGTGCCGGCGCCGTTCCCGGCATCGGAGGCGGGGCACGACCAAGCTCATCGAAAAAGGAACCTATGCTCGATGCTCCGGTGAAACCCGGATCGATAGGCTCCACTTCGACGGTGTAACTGCCAGCCGGAACCGGAATCTCGAACAAACCGATATCGCCGGGATCAAGCGAGCCGAAACTACTTCCAAACGGATCGTTGATGGGATTTCCAAGCAAGTTCGCGAACTTGATGCCCGAAAGAGACGAGATGGCGGTCTTGCGGTCCTCGTTGGCGCCAGTGTCCACTTTCCGCGCAATCACATTGACGAACTGGGCGTGCGACTCACCGTCGGAGAAAAATACGATTCCGGTGATCGTGCCGTGCGTGTTCGCGAATGTGGTGCCACCCGTGGTCTGCGGGTAGAGCCGCGAGATCCAGGCGATATCGTCAGGCGCCAGGACACCCTGCGAGACATCAATCAGGAGCGGGAACATGGTCGGAAGCCCTGTGAGGTCATCCGTTCCGCAGAAGCCCAGGCAATTCACATTGACCTGGGAATGGTCGAGGCCGGAGAAATGACCCAATTCGTGGACGATGGCGGCATCGAACTCGGCGGTCGTCAGGTCGGGAACCGGCGCAGACAGACCGTCCTGGAACAGCCCGTTCATCATCGCCGAACCGGAGATGATCTGTGTCGCATCGAGGGCGCAGGCTCCGGCAAAACCAATCAACGATGTCTCATCCGCTCCCAGCGCAATGAAGATGGATGCATCGGCGTCGTAAATGATCGGGCTCTGGTTGCCATTGTTGCAATCAGTACTGACGTCGTTGAATTCGTCCAAAGTGTCGACATCGCCGCCGACGAATGCGCCCGTGGGATTGATGAAACCCGCCCGCCCATAGCTGATGCTGGACGTCGCCACGTTCTGCCAGACATCGAACATGCCGAGGACCCGCGCGCGAGCCGTCGCTTCATCGATGCTCGCACTCAGGGGGCCATTGTCCGTGCGATATGAAATCGGCGCGGCCGTGCTCCAGACATACGCGGCGCCGGTATCGCGGACGAACAGCGGCCCTCCGGCATCGGCAGCGCTTCCGATCAGCGACAGCACGAGACATGTCGCCAATGCCGCGGCCATCTTGCGGAATCCCGGCACCCTAGTTGCTCCCCTTGGCGAGCTCGCGAATCAACGTCGTCAGGTCGCGTAACTCCAGCGGCCCCTTGGTGTGCTTCGCAACGAGGTTCGCGGACCTGGGCGACAGGGTGACCCCCTTTCTTGCCATCTGCGTGCCGATGCCGTCGAACAGCTTGAAGTTGCTGTGGCCGTTCACCGCGAATTCCCTGCCGGAGCCGTCGCGGAATATCCGGAACCGGCCCTGGTCCATGCCCGCCGGGCTCGACAGACCATATTGACTGGGCGCGATCATCATCAGCAACAGATCGTCGCCCTTGCGATAACCGGCGGCGTCATAACGATCGCGCACGTCCCAGATGTACTGCCGGAACGTAAACGTGCCCTTGGCCTGGCCCTTCAGTGTTTCCTGGACATGCAACGTGACCAGCACCGTGTTCAGGCCGCTGAACTCCGGGTGTTTTTCCACGCGCGCGCTGATGACGGTGCCACGCACGATGACGGCGGAACGGTCGGTGAGCTGGTCCAGGTTGCGGGGAATCGTCAGCGCGCCCCGCTGCGCCCACGCGGGCGTGGCGAGCGCCATCATGACCAGCAGCAAGAGGATTCTTCTCATTTCTACACTGACTGGTAAGGCTGCACGGCCTTCAGCATACCGCGTTCAGGATCGTGGATCCGGAACCCTCGTCAGCTACCCGGTCGCCTTGGAGGGCGGTGCGCCTGTTTCAAAGTAGTCGCGGAAGTAGTCGATGAACGCCTTCACGACCTCATCCACGGCCTCCTCTGCTGAGCCGCCGAAGAAGCTCATGCTCAGTTCCCCGTCGAAATTGGTCTTGAGAACTTCCTGGCCTGTCGCCTTGTCCTTGAAACTCGCCTGGATCGTGCAGAAGGCCTTGCCGGCTCCAAATCCGATGAAATAGCGCTTCGCCCGGCTTCCCTTCTCGAAGCTGATGACCGTACCGTCAAGTGCAAGCACTTTGTCGGAACGATCCGACGAACGAACGACCTCGCTGAAAATACTCTTGCCGGGATTCTTCTCCCGATCCTTGATGACAGCCGCGTGCAATTGATCGGCAAATCGTGCTGCCAGGTTGATCGAGTCCTGGTCCGTCAATGCGCTGGTAAAATCCTTGATCTCCAGCACCGTAAAGTTGGTGACCGGCTGCTTGGGTGTTTCGATCATCGTGTAGCGGGACGATCCGCAGCCACTGACCGTCACGGCAAGCAACGCGAGGAGAACCGGCGTGATGAAGGATCTCGATCTGACGATCGTAGTTTTCATGTGCACTCCCACGTGATGTCGGCGAACTGATACACGCTACGCCTGTGATAGCCAGATGGCAACTTCGATGCCATTCACTAGAGCAGACGAAGGCTCCCCCTTTAACACTCTTCGCGCGCGCCCACGCCCGCGATGGCTCGAGGCAGGCCGAAGCGTTGATCCCAAACCCGGCTGGTTACCACCACAACGTCGTGCAACGCGTGGACTACCATGCTGCCTAGAGTCGCATTCGGATTGGTGCTGATCGGCGCGATGCTGGCGCTTCCGAATCACGCGATCGCCGCGGACGAAACCAGCGTCGTGCTCGCCGATGGTCCTGGCCGGGATCAGGTGCAGACGGCCTGCTCCATATGCCATAGCCTCGACTACATCGTCATGAACTCTCCCTTTCAGGACCAGGCGGCGTGGGAAAAGACCGTGAAAAAGATGGTCACGGTGATGGGCGCGCCGCTCGCGGCCGAGCAGATCACGGCGATCGTGACCTATCTCGATGCCCACTACGGCAAGCAATCGGCAGCTGCCGCTGGCCCCTGATTCCCGGACATGGAAACCCCGGCGCGAGGCCGGGGTTCCAGGAAACGCTGACGGGCTACTTCGCTGCCGGCGCCGCCTCTGTGGCCGCAGGCGGCACCAACGTGTACCCCAGCTGCGTGTACCAGTCCCCCGCGTCGAAATACACGAGTTCCTAGACGACCTTGCCGCTCTCATAACGCAGGC
>JAHFSF010000143.1 GCA_023265875.1 Gammaproteobacteria bacterium
TTGCCTGCGGCCGGCGCGGTCGACCGGGATTTCTACGCAGGCAAGCTCTCGGCCTGCCGGTTCTTCTTCCGCCATGAGCTGCCGCGCATCACGCCGGCGCTCGCGCTGCTGCGGACCCTCGAAGACACCGCACTCGGCATCCCCGATGCCGGATTCTGAAAGGTGCGATCAGGCCAGCGGGCGATACGCCATGCCGAGCGCGCGCGCGACGGCCTCATGCGTGATGGCGCCCTCATGCACATTGAGCCCAGCGGCGAATCCTGCGTCTTGCTCGAGCGCCTTGCGCCAGCCGAGGTCGGCCAGCGACCGCACATAAGGCAGCGTCGCATTGGTCAGCGCAAAGGTCGAGGTCCGCGGCACGGCGCCCGGCATGTTCGTCACGCAATAGTGGATGACGCCATCCACGACATAGGTTGGGTCCGCGTGCGTCGTCGGCCTGCTGGTTTCGAAGCAGCCACCCTGGTCGATCGAAATGTCCACGAGCACGGCGCCCTTTTCCATGCGCCGCACCATGTCGCGCGTCACCAGCCTGGGTGCCGCAGCGCCGGTCACCAGGACCGCGCCGATGACGAGGTCAGCCTGCGTCACGAGCCGCTCGATCGACTCGGTCGTCGAATAGGCGGTCGCGATCGTATTGCCGAACTGCGCATCGAGTTCGCGCAGGCGGCGCAGCGAACGATCCACGATCGTCACCTGCGCGCCGAGGCCGACCGCCATCTGCGCCGCATTGGTGCCCGCGACGCCACCGCCCAGCACTACGACCCGCGCCGGCGCCACACCCGGCACGCCACCCAGCAGTACGCCGAAACCACCATGGGCTTTCTGCAAGGCCGTCGCGCCGACCTGGATGGACATGCGACCGGCCACTTCGCTCATCGGGGTCAGGAGCGGCAGCGAGCGATCCGGCGCCATCACCGTTTCATAGGCAATGGCCGTCGCACCCGATTTCAGCAGCGCTTCCGCCTGCGCCGCGTCAGCCGCCAGGTGCAGGTAGGTGAACAGCACCTGGCCACGCCGCAGCATCGCGCATTCCGGCAGTTGCGGTTCCTTGACCTTGACGATCAATTCGGCCCTGTCGAACACCGACTTCGCATCCGGCGCGACGCTGGCTCCGGCAGCCCGGTAAGCCTCGTCGCCGATGCCGATGCCGGCGCCCGCCCCCGACTGAACCATGACCTGATGACCTGCGGTCACGAGTTCACGAACGCCCGCCGGCACCAAGCCAACGCGATATTCGTGGATCTTGATTTCCTTTGGACAGCCGATCTCCACCTTCCCCCCTCAACCGCCCGCCGGGTCATCCTCGGGGCACGCCGATGCATTGATCCGCATAGAATACCTTGTATGGCCACGGCACACGACCCGGCCCGGCTCGCCATCCATCCGGCGCAGTTGCAACAGGCCTTCGAGTTGCAACGGCATGCGCACGGCGCGGATCCCTGCCCGACTGCCGCCGCACGCCGGGAACGGCTCGACCGCCTGCGCAGGTTGCTGCGCGGACATGAGCAACGGATCTGCGATGCCATCAGCGCGGATTTCGGCAACCGCGCGCACCAGGAAACGCTGCTGTTCGAGCAGTTCACCAGTGTCGAAGGCATCGATCACGCTCGCCGGCGCCTGCGCCGCTGGATGCGCACGGAGCGGCGCAGTGTCAGCTGGTGGAGTCTGCCGGGACGCGCGCGCCTAATGCGCCAGCCCCTGGGCGTAGTCGGAATCATCGCGCCGTGGAATTATCCCTTGTACCTCGCGATCTCGCCGCTGACGGCGGCGCTCGCCGCCGGCAACCGGGTCATGCTGAAGATGTCCGAGTTCACGCCGCGCTTCGGCGCGCTGCTGGAGTCGCTGGTTGCCGGCGCCTTTGGCTCCGACGAGATCTTCGTGGTCAACGGCGACATTACCGTTGCGCGCGAATTTGCGGCGCTTCCGTTCGACCACCTGTTGTTCACGGGATCGACGCAGGTCGGTCGCGATGTCATGAAGTCGGCGAGCGCCAACCTGACGCCGGTGACGCTCGAGCTCGGCGGCAAGTCGCCTGCGATCGTCGCGGATGGCTTCGACACGGTCGAAGCTGCGCGTCGCATCATGTTCGGAAAGCTGATCAATGCCGGGCAGACCTGCGTCGCGCCGGACTACGCGCTGGTGCAGGAAGCGAGTGTCGATGCCTTCCTCGATGCCTGCCGGGCGGCGACCACGGCGTTCTTCCCGACGCTCGCGACCAATCCCCAATACACGTCGATCGTCAACGACCGCCAGTTCAGGCGGCTCGCTGCAAATATCGACGACGCGCAGGGACGCGGGGCACAGCTGCACCCGCTGCATCCGGAGCGCACGGACGTGGAGCGCCGCCGCTTGTCACCCGTCGCCGTGACGGGAGTCACGGACGATATGCGGCTGATGCAGGAAGAAATCTTCGGGCCGATCCTGCCAATCGTCGCTTACGGCTCGATCGACGAGGCAATCGCCTACGTCAATGCGCGGCCGCGCCCGCTGGCGCTCTATTATTTCGGTGCCCGGGGCGCCGCACTCGACCGGGTGCTGACGCAGACCGTGTCCGGTGGCGTCACGGTCAACAACACGGCTTTTCACGTGCTGCAGGAGAACCTGCCATTTGGCGGCGTCGGCCCGAGCGGCATGGGCCAGTACCACGGCAGGGCCGGCTTCGACACCTTTTCCAAGCTGAAGCCGGTTTTCTACGACCGGCGGCTGAGCGGGTCGCATTTACTGATGCCGCCCTATGGCCGGATGTTCCGGACGCTGATGAGGATCCTCAACCGCTGAGGCCGGCCCGGAACCCGCGCCCGCTACGACTTCAGCACACCCTTTGTCTTGGCAGTGTGCGTGGCAATCGCGTCCATCAGCGCCGGCGACAGGCAATCGTACGGTTCCAGCTTCAGTTCCTTCAGCCGCGCACGCACCGCTGCCATGGCCTCGGGCCTGGCGCTGCCCGTCTCGATGATGGAGGAAACAAAAGCCGCGAATTCGGGGGCTGCCCAACCCTTGTCCTTCGAAAGCTCCACGTGCACGAAATCGAAACCATAGAACGGGTGACCCTTGTTCTCGATGCGACCATACATGTGCACGCCGCAGCCAGTGCAGGCGTGGCGCTGGATGGCGGCACCGGCGTCAACGACCTTGAGCTTCTGGCCGTTGGCCGTGACGGAGAGCTTGTCGCGCCCCACGACCGCCACGACCGAAAATGCCGCGCCTTCCGGCTTCCAGCACTTGCTGCATCCGCAGGCATGGTTGAACGCCACATCGCTGGCGAGGGTCACCGTGACCGGCGCCTTGGCACACTTGCAGGTCAGCGTGCCCCCTTTGAAGCCCTTCTTGCCGGGCGTGACGCCTTTGTCGACTGACGGATGAATCTTGACGGCCATGATGAGTTCCCCTTGCTGCGGTTTCAGAATGTCACGACGCTGCGGATGGATTCGCCCTTGTGCATCAGCTCGAAGGCGTCGTTGATCTTCTCCAGCGGCATCGTATGCGTGATCAGCTCGTCGATGTTGATCCGGCCTTCCATGTACCAGTCGACGATCTTCGGCACGTCGGTGCGGCCACGCGCGCCGCCGAAGGCCGTGCCCTTCCAGACCCGGCCGGTCACCAGCTGGAATGGACGCGTGCGGATCTCCTGCCCGGCGCCGGCGACGCCGATGATGACCGAGACGCCCCAGCCCCGATGACAGCACTCCAGCGCCTGCCGCATCAGTTCCACATTCCCGACGCACTCGAAGCTGTAGTCCGCCCCGCCGTCGGTCAGCGCGACCAGGTGTGCGACGAGGTCGCCCTCGACTTCTCGTGGGTTCACGAACTGGGTCATGCCGAAGCGCTCGGCCAGCGGCTTGCGTCGCGGATTGATGTCCACGCCGATGATCCGGTTGGCGCCCGCCATCCGCGCGCCCTGGATCACGTTGAGCCCGATCCCGCCCAGGCCGAAAACTACGACATTGGTGCCGGGCTCCACTTTCGCAGTATTGATGACCGCGCCGATGCCGGTCGTCACGCCGCAGCCGATATAGCAGACCTTGTCGAAGGGCGCGTCCTCGCGGATCTTCGCCAGCGCGATCTCCGGCAGCACGGTGTAATTCGAGAAAGTCGAGCAACCCATGTAGTGATGGATCTTCTCGCCGCCAATCGAGAACCGGCTGGTGCCGTCCGGCATCACGCCCTTGCCCTGCGTCGCGCGGATGGCCGTGCACAGATTGGTCTTGCGCGAGGTGCAGGACTTGCACTCGCGACATTCCGGCGTATAGAGCGGAATGACGTGGTCGCCTTTCCTGAGCGACTTCACGCCCGGTCCCACGTCCACGACGACACCCGCGCCCTCGTGGCCAAAGATCACCGGGAAGAGTCCCTCGGGATCGGCGCCGGAACGCGTGAATTCATCCGTGTGGCAGATGCCGGTGGCGCGCAGCTCGACCAGCACTTCACCCGCCTTCGGTCCGGCGAGATCGACTTCGACGATTTCCAGCGGCTGGCCCGCAGCCCAGGCAATCGCGGCGCGTGACTTCATCTGTTGCTGTCCTTCCCGCTCAACCCATGTGCAAGCCGCCGTTCAGCGAGAAATCGGCGCCGGTTGCGAAAGCGGCATCGTCCGATGCAAGCCAAGCCACCATGGACGCGATCTCCTCCGGCGTGCCCAGCCGGCCTACGGGAATCGTCGCGACGATCCTGGTCAGTGCCTCCGGCTTCATGGCGCGGACCATGTCGGTGCCGATGTAGCCCGGCGAGACGGTGTTGACCGTGACGCCTTTCGATGCGACTTCCTGCGCCAGCGCCATCGTGAAGCCGTGCATGCCGGCCTTCGCCGTCGAATAATTCGTCTGGCCGAACTGGCCGCGCTGGCCATTGACCGACGAGATGTTGATGACGCGCCCCCAGCCGCGGTCGAGCATGCCGTCGATGACCTGTTTCGTCACATGGAACAGGCTGTTGAGGTTCGTGTCGATGACCTTGTGCCAGCGTTCGAAGGTCATCTTGCGAAAGGTACCGTCGGCCGTGATGCCGGCATTGTTCACCAGCACGTCAACCGGACCCAGTTCGGCGAGCACCTTCGCGAACGCGGCCCTGGTGGACTCCCAGTCCGCGACATTTCCCTCCGAGGCGTGCACCTCGAAGCCCTGCGCCCGCATGTCCGCGATCCAGGTGTCCTTGCGCTTGGATCCCGGTCCGCAGCCGGCGACGACCGTCAATCCCTCCTGGCACAGGCGCTTGCTGATCGCGGTGCCGATGCCGCCCATGCCGCCCGTCACGTAGGCGAGTCTGGCTGCCATGGTCCCCTCCGTCCGCTAAGTCTATACTCACGCCGCTGAAACCGGGCCAGCCATTGCCCGGCATGGGAGGAAGAATGAGAAAGTCATTGATCGGAGCGATCGTGCTCCAGGCGGGAGTTTGCCTGACTGTGGTTGGGGCGGCCCAGGCGCAGGACAAGCCGGCAGAATCGTTCACCTACGCGACCTATTATGTTTGCGACGTCGTGCAGCAGGAACGCTCGGACGAGATCTTCAAGGAGCTCGAGCAGCCGTTCTACGACGCGGCCGTCGCCGACGGGAGCCTCACGGCCTATGGCCTTTATGCGCACCAGACCGGCGGCCGCTGGCGCCGGGTACAATTCTCGGCGGCACCTTCGATCCAGGCGCTGCTGGACGCGCAGAAGAAGATCAGCGACCAGGCCGACGCCAAGGACAAGGGCGGCAAGCTGGGCGACGAGCACGGCAAGATCTGCAACTCGCACGATGACTACATCTGGCGGCGCGTTGGCGGAAATGCTGGCACCACAAGTCCCGGCGGCGCGGTGTTCTCCACGTACTATGTCTGCGACAGCCGCGAGACACAGGCCGATGCGCTCGTGATGCAGGTCTTTGCGCCCATCTACGACAAGATGGTCGCCGAAGGCAAGCTGAAGACCTGGGGCTACATGGAACACATCGTCGGCGGCCAGTTCCGGCGCCTGGAAACGTTTGGCGCAGCGGATATGAAGTCGCTGATGGCGGCGCGCGCCGAAATCAATGATGCGCTGTCCAAGAATCCGCTCGGTGACACTTTCACGAATATCTGCGATTCGCACGCGGATTACATGTGGGAAGTGAAGGCCAGCGGCAACCGCTGATAGATCGTTTTCGCTCGGATTCAGGGGCCCGGCGTCAGCCGGGCCTCTTTTTTTGCGGGGCGCTAAACTGTGTCGGAGTCGACCCCGATGCCTGGTCCTGTCACCTGCCTGTACGCCGCGCGCGCAATCCGGGACT
>JAHFSF010000024.1 GCA_023265875.1 Gammaproteobacteria bacterium
ATCGACTGCTGACCCACGTGCAGAAGGAAGAAATGGTGTTATTGCCATTGCTCGAGGAGAACCTCGACCCGGCGGCGGATGCGAGCCTGCATGAAGCCTACGCGGTCGATGCCTGAGACGGATCGATGAGCAAAAGCTTGGTGATCCCGGTGTCGCGCGTGCGTCCGCTGCGGCTCGACGATCTCGAGCGCGTCATCGCCATCGATCGGGCGCACACCGGCAGTGCCCGGCGCCGGTTCATGGAAAAGCGCCTCACGGCGGCCCGGGCGGCTCCTGACGACTTCGTGCTGATCGGCGTGGAACGCGCCGGCACGCTTGCGGGATTTGCACTGGGCCGCGTCCTGCACGGTGAGTTCGGAACGGTCGAGCCCGTGGCGGTCCTCGATGCGATCGGTGTCGACCCGGCCAGTCAGGAACAGGGTTGCGGGCACGCCCTGATGGGCGGCTTGTTCGACCTGCTGCGATCGAGAGGCGTGCAGGTTCTGCATTCGCAGGCGGATTGGAGCAGCCATGGGATGCTGAAGTTCTTTGCTGCCACCGGTTTCACGCTGGCCCCGCGCGTCGTGCTCGAGCGCGGGACGGCGCAATCGATGAGCGAGCAGGGCGAAGAGATCTAGGCAAGCCTGGCCCGCTTCTGCGTTGCGGGACCAGCTGTCGGGGAATCCCCGAGGAGTGCTGGATGGTGGAAAAGACCAAGCTGCAGGTGCCGGAGCGCGTCGGCAGCCAGCACGAAGCGGACTTCAGCGGCCCGCCCGCGGCGGACTACGGACCGCTGGCTCGCGACCGGATTCCGGTGCGCTCAATGACCGAGGCGGACCTGCCAAGGCTCGTCGCGATCGACCGGGCCATTACCGGCCGCGACCGCAGCCGGTACCTCGAACGCAAGCTGAATGAAGTGCTGCACGAGTCCGATGTGGGCATCTCGCTCGTGGCGGAGGCCGACGGCAGGCAGGTCGGATTCGTCATGGCGCGGGTCAGTCTCGGCGAATTCGGCAGCACCGAGCCTGCGGCCGAGATGGATACAATCGGCATCCACCCCGACTACCGCAGCCAGGGCATCGGGCGCGCCCTGCTCTCACAACTGTTCGTGAATCTGACCACCCTGCAGGTCGAGAAAGTGATGACCGAGGTCGACTGGTCGGACACCGAGCTGATCGCGTTCCTGGCGCATTGCGGGTTCAGGCCGTCGGCGCGCCTTGCCTTCGACTGTCGACTCAGTCAGGCGTCATCGAATCAGACCTGATCACCCTTCCGCCCGCATCCTGCCCGCCGCCATCCGGCCGGCAGCAAATGCCCGGCGGTTGGCGGCAACGAGTGCGGGCTTGCGGACCGCGAATCGCCCCACGACCAGCGACTCGAGCTCTTCCGCCGGGAACGGCAGAAAGCCGGCTGCGGCGCCGAGCATGACCGTGTTGACCAGCCGCAGATCATGCAGCTCGCGTGCGATCCCTCCGGCGTCTATCTCATGCACGCATATGCCGGCGGCGCGCAACTCGACCAGCGGTTGCTCCGGATAGCGATACAGTCCCATCGACACGACCGGTGGCGGCAGCCGCAGCACATTGACGAGCGCGATGCCGCCGCGCTTCAGGTAGTTCGCGGCGCGCAGCGCTTCGGCGAGTTCGAACGCGAGCAGGAGGTCGGC
Organism: Gammaproteobacteria bacterium; assembly: GCA_023265875.1. Taxonomy (GTDB): domain Bacteria; phylum Pseudomonadota; class Gammaproteobacteria; order Steroidobacterales; family Steroidobacteraceae; genus SCUD01. The sequence goes on from JAHFSF010000024.1 coordinate 1,646, forward strand.
CGAACCCGGAGTGATGACCGCCGACAGGACTTTCGGGCCGAAGCGCACATGCGAGGTCACCACGCCGCCACGCTGGGAAATGCCCGCGATCTCCGATTTCTTGCAGTCGAAGCCATGGGCAACCGCTGCCTGTGCGATCAGCTCCGCGGCAGTCATCACGCCCTGACCGCCCACGCCGCACAGGAACACGTTGAGTGCCGGCGACATCAGCATCTGCCTGCCGCCGCCATGCCGGCCGCGGCGCCGTCGGCGGGTGCGGTCGCGACGATTGCCTTCGGTCCGCAGGCTCGGGCGCACAGGCCGCAGCCGGTGCAAGCGATGGAATCGATCACGGCGAACTGGAGTTCGGTGATCGTTCCGGTAGCCAGCGTCTTCTGCGCGGAACGGGCGAGGTGAATCGCCGGGCAGCCGACGTTGAAGCAGTTGCTGCAACCGGTGCAGTCCTCGTCGACGACGCGGAATGGCGGGGTGGCCTGGTAGAAGTCGGACAGCACGCAAGGCCGCTGCGCGATCACGACCGATGGCTCGGCGAACTCCGTCTCTTCGCGCACGGTCTTTGCGAGCACCGGCAATTGGTAGGGGTCGACGACGCGAATCCGCTCGGGCCGCACGCCAAGTGCCGCCACGAGCCGGGGGAAATCAATACGCGGGGCCTCCTCACCGTGCATCCCGCGACCCGACCCCGCATGGTCCTGACCGCCGGTCATCGCGGTCGTGCGGTTGTCGAGGATGATGACCGTGATGTTGCCCCGCTGATAGACGATGTTGAGCAGTCCCTGCATGCCCATGTGCAGAAAGGTCGAGTCGCCGATCACGGCGATGATCGCCTTGGAACGGTCGGCGTCGCCACGGGCCTTGTCGAGCCCGAGTGCAATGCCCATCGATGAGCCCATCGCGACGACTGTATCGAGCGCATACCAGGGCGGTCCGGCCCCCAGCGCGTAGCAGCCGATGTCGCCGGAGATCAGGACTTTCTTGCGGAGCCGCGCCAGCACGTAGTAAATGCCTGAATGCGGGCAGGCGGCGCAAAGCGTCGGCGGGCGCGGAAACGTTTCGCCTGCCGGATACGGCGGCAACGGCGGGGCCGATTCTCCCAGCAGGGGCGCCACCAATGGCCGCAGCACATCGGGCGTCAGTTCGCCGGTTCGCGGCAGCACATCCTTGCCGCGCGCCGCGATACCGGCCGCCCGGATCGCCTGTTCGACAAACGGCTCGGTCTCCTCGACGACGAGCAGCTCGTCGACCCCGGCCGCGAAGCGGCTGACGAGTCCGAGCGGCACCGGATGGCTCAGACCGAGCTTCAGCACCGGCAGGTCGGGAAAGCACTCGCGGACGTGCAGGTAGGCGGCTCCCGAGGTCACGATGCCGAGGCGCCGGTCAGAGCCGGCCGTGGCGAAGTTCAGTGGCGATGCTTCCGCGACCGCCGCGAGCCGTTGTTCACGCCCGGCCTGCAGCGGCAACTGGCGCCGCGCGTTGATCGGACTCAGGATCCAGCGTCCCGGATCGCGCTGGAAGCCTGCAGTTTCCCTCTCGATCCGCGCGCCGACCGTGACCGGCGCCTTGACGTGGCAGACGCGCGTCGTGACGCGGAGAATCACGGGTGTCGCATGCGTTTCCGACAGTTCGAATGCGAACTTCGCCATTTCCATCGCTTCCTGCGGATCGGCGGGTTCGAGGACCGGCACGTGTGCGAAGCGGCCCCAGAAGCGCGAGTCCTGCTCGTTCTGCGACGAAGACACGCCGACGTCATCGGCGATCGCGATGACGAGTCCGCCGGCGACGCCCGCCACCGTGATCGTCATCAGCGCGTCGCTCGCGACATTCATGCCGACATGTTTCATCGAACAGAGCGCGCGCGCACCCGCGAGACTCGCGCCGATCGCGACCTCCATCGCGACCTTTTCGTTCACCGACCACTCGGCGTAGACATCGGGGAGCAGGCTGAGCGTCTCGAGGATTTCGGTCGATGGCGTGCCGGGATACGCGGCTGCAAGCCGCACCCCCGCCTCCCAGGCGCCGCGCGCGATGGCATCGTTCCCCGACAGCAGCACGCGCGCACCGGTAGCAGCGAGCACCGGATGGAGAGCCTCGGACTTCGAGTGGAACGGGGCCATCGTGCTGTTCCTGGTGGTCAATGCCTCGGGTCGCGAGCTGAACACATGATTGTGGTACGATAATACCGATTCAGCCGGATCAGCAACGGTTCTTTGCGGGGAGCCCGTTTGATGGTGGGTGCTTCATCGTCTGGACCGGGCCGCGCCCGTGCCGACACCTCGGCAACGGCAATTTTTGGCCGGGCCCACGCCGAGGGACGCCGGGTGCTCGATCCCGCGGAACTGCGCCTGCTGCTCGCCGGCCTCGGCGTCGGCCTCGGTAGCGGCGCCGCGCTGCCCGTGGCGCTGCCAGCCGTCGAGTTGCGCATCCGGCTCGAGAATACGCGCGAATTCGGCCTGGTCATCAGCGCCGGACCCGGCGGCCTCGACGGGGCACTGGCCCAGGATCGCGCCACCGTTCACGCTTCGACCGAGCTGACCGACGCGCAGGACTTTCTTGCGCAGTTCCGGCGCACGTTCATTTACCGGAAACTCGCCGCGACATCGGGAAGTGACGGAGCGCCCGGACCCGATGCGCGGCTTGAAGCCCTGTTTTCGCGCCTGCTGGAGCTTGCCCGCCACCAGGCGGCGAACGGTGCAGGCGCCCCGTTCGCGCTGGAAGTACTGGAACTCGATCCGGTGCAGGTGGGCGACGCGGTGACGGCGCGGGCGGCGCGCTGCGAGTTCGGCGCGCCGGCTGCCGCTCGCCTGCCGCGCCCGATCCACAAGATCGACAAGCTCGTCCATCCGGCATCGATCGGACTGGTCGGTGTCTCCGCCGCGGGCATGAACTTCGGCCGGATCATCCTGCGCAACCTGATGGGCAGCGGTTATCCCTTAGAGCAGCTCCGGGTCATCCGGCCTGGCGCGACCGAAATCGATGGCGTGCAATGTGTTGCGAGCCTGCGGGCGCTCGACCGGAGACTCGATCTGCTGATCGTTGCGGTTGCCGCCGATTCCGTCTACGGACTGGTCGAGGAGATCATTGCGACCGACGCGGCGGAGGCCGTGATGCTGATTCCCGGCGGCCTGGGCGAGACGCCGGCGAGCCGGGAACCCGCCGCCGCGCTGGCGGCCTGCATCAACGCCGCGCACGCAGGCGCTGGCGGCGGCCCGATATTCCTCGGCGGCAACTGTCTGGGCGTCGTTTCGCACCCGGGCTCGTTCGATTCCTGGTTCATTCCGCTCGAGCGGCTGCCGAAGCCGCAGAAGAAAGCGGAACGCAGCGCCGTGATGTTGAGCCAGAGCGGCGCATTCATGATCACGCGCATCAGCCAGAACCCGTGGCTCGATCCGCGCTACATGCTCGCTGTCGGCAACCAGATCGACCTCACGCACGGCGACCTGCTGGGATATTTTGCCGATCGGCCCGGGATCGAGACCATCGGCATCTACATCGAAGGCTTCAGGGACCGGGACGGGCTCGACTTCGTGAAGGCAGTGCGCCGCGCGGTCCGCAATGGCAAGCAGGTCATCGTCTACAAGGCCGGATTGACGGCGCCCGGCGCCGTTGCGGTCCTGGGTCACACCGCCTCGATTGCCGGCGATCCGGGGCTGTTCGATTCGGTCGTGCGCCACGCCGGCGCGATCGTGGCGCCGGATTTCACGGCCTTCGACGATCTGTTCTACCTGGCCGGCGCGCTGCACCGCAAGCACATCGGCGGCCGGCGGCTCGGTGCCATCAGCGGCGCGGGATTCGAGGCGGTTGGCATGGCCGATTCCCTCGAAACCGGCGGCTGCTCCATGGAGATGGGGCAGCTCGAGCCCGACACGGTGCGGCGCGTGCAGGAGATCCTCGTCGCCAGCCGGCTGGACGCGCTGGTCGAAGTGCGCAATCCGATCGACATCAATCCCGGCGCCGACGACGGGGCGCACATGCGGATCGTCGAGGCATTCCTGCAGGATCCCAATGTCGATGCCGTGGTGGTCGGGCTGGACCCGACCGCGCCATCGATCCGGGCGCTCGCGCACAGCGAACTGCGCCCGGGCTACGACATCAACGATCCGGACAGCACCGTCCAGCTGATGCCGCCGCTCGTCGACCGCCATGACAAGCCGGTCATCGGGATTGTCGATGCGGGGCAACTGTACGATGCAATGTCCGCGCGCCTGATGGACCAAGGCGTATGCGTGTTCCGCAACTGCGCGCGCGGCACCCGGGCGCTGGTGCGCTACGTTGACGCGCGGCTCCGCGCGGAAGCGCTCAGGCAGCGGGACCGGGGCGCACCACAGTGATCTTGTCGTCATTTGCCACCACCGAACGAGGTCAGCGATGAGCGAACCACTCCAACCGGGACTGACGAGAACGGAACGCGTCACGATCGACCGGGATCGCACGATCAGCTTCCTGGGCGACGATTGCCGCGTCTATTCGACGCCGAAGTTGCTGTACGACATCGAGATTGCCTGCCGCAACCTGCTGCTTGCGCACGGCGAGCCGGGCCGGGATTCGGTCGGCACGCGGGCCGAGATCGACCATATCGGCGCCACGTTGCTTGGCATGTGGGCGGAAATCACGGTCAGGCTGACCGCTGTCAACGGCAACGCCGTCTCCTTCGAATTCTCGGCGCGGGACGCGATCGAGGAGATCGCGCGCGGCAAGCACAACCGGTTCATCGTGAGCCCCGAGAAGACTGCGCAGCGGTTGAAGGCGAAGCTCGCGAAGGCGAACGAAATCGCGGCCGCAAAGTCCTGATCTGGCGATACCGGTCCCCGTGCGCCGGGCGCGACGGCCCGCCTGCCTGGTTTACTTGCACGGTTCGACCGGCTGGTCGAGAATCCGGCGGCACCGGTCCTGGGAGAACAGGGCGTTGCCCGGGAGCAGCCTGACATGAAGCGACAGCGTGGCAATGATCCGCCAAGGACTTTCGTGGCATTCGTACGGCGATATCCGAGGATCGGCAAGGCCTGGGATCTGCTGGGCGAGGCCGGCAATAGCGGCCCGCTCGATCCGAAAACGGCCCGCCTGGTGAAGCTCGGCATCCACATTGCCACGCGATCCGAGGGAGGCACGCACGCGGCGGTACGCAAGGCGCTGATGGCGGGCTCGCGCCCGGAGGAAATCTACCAGGTCGTGGCGCTGGCTGCGGGCGCCCTGGGCCTGCCGACCGCAGTAGCCGCTTTCACCTGGGTCGAGGAGGAGCTGAAGAAAGCCGGCAACAAGCGCTCCAGGCGCGCGGACGCTGCGCCGCCGCGCACGGCGAGCGATGCCGGCTCCTGAACCGCCGTCGACGGCAGCCGGGCAGCCGGGTCTGCCGACCAGCACCGAGGTCCGCGTACAACGCTGGCGCGATGAGGGAACCGCGAGCGCGACCGATGTGGTTGCAGAGGAATCGCCGGTCGCGCTGCGCTACCAAGGCGCTCCCTACGTCGTCATGCTGGCGACGCCGGCCGATCTCGAGGATCTCGCGGTTGGCTTCACGGTGAGCGAAGCCATCGTCGCCTCGCCCGATGAGATCCGCCACGTGCGGCAACAGCTGACCGGCGACGCGCTGGAGGTCAACATCGACATCGCGCCGCCGCGCTTCGCGGAACTGCTGCAGCGCCAACGCAATCTCACGGGCCGCACCGGCTGCGGCCTGTGCGGTGCCGAGACCGTCGAGGGCGCGATTCGCCGGCCGCCGCCGGTCCGTGCCACGCTCTCCGTACCGCTGGCCAAGCTGCACGCGGCGCTGCAGGAACTCGCCGCGCGCCAGCCGCTGAACGAGCGCACCGGCAGCGTCCACGCCGCGGCCTGGGTGCTGCCGGAGGAGGGCATCCGGATCGTGCGCGAGGATGTCGGGCGGCACAACGCGCTCGACAAGCTGATCGGCGCGCTGATCCGCAGCAAGGCCGACATCGCGAGCGGCTACATCATCATCACCAGTCGCGCGAGCTACGAGATGGTCCAGAAAACGGCGACCGTCGGCGTGTCGCTGCTGGTCGCGATTTCCGCACCGACGGGGCTTGCCATCCGCCTGGCCGAGGCCTGCGGACTCACGCTGGTCGGTTTTGCCCGCCCGGGCCGGCACGTGATCTACACGCACCCGCAGCGGCTGCGGGCCTGAGGATATTCACGGCGCGAATGGGCGCAGACCCGACCGAAGACGCTGATGCTCCGTACTTACGAATATCCGAAATACCCGTATCGCCAACCGCCCGAGCAGAAGAGTGGCGGCACCGGGCGCCACCGGGTCGTGGTCGTCGGCGCTGGTCCGGTTGGTCTGGCTGCGGCCATTGACCTTGCCCAGTCCGGCGTGGCCGTCGTGCTGCTTGACGACGATGACACCGTGTCGGTCGGCTCGCGCGGCGTCTGCTATGCCAAGCGAACGCTTGAAATTCTCGACCGCATCGGCGTGGGCGATGCCTGTGTTGCGAAGGGCGTGAGCTGGAATGTCGGCCGGACCTTCTTCCGCGGGGCAGAGGTGTACAAATTCAAGCTGCTGTCGCAGCCCGATCACAAGCGCCCGGGCATGATCAACCTGCAGCAGTATTACCTCGAGGAGTACGAGGTCCGGCGCGCCCGTGAGCTGGCGAATCTTGACCTGCGCTTCCGCAACAAGGTCAGGGCAGTGGCGCCGCGGAGCGACGGCGTTGTCCTTGAGGTCGAGACGCCGGACGGTGGCTACACACTGCAGGCCGACTGGCTGATCGTCGCCGACGGAGCGCGCAGCGAGATCCGCCGCCAGCTGAACCTGGAGGTCGAGGGTAAGGTCTTTAGCGACCGCTTTCTGATCGCCGATGTCCTCATGAAGGCCGACTACCCGACCGAACGCTGGTTCTGGTTCGATCCGCCATTCCATCCGGGCCAGTCCGTGCTGCTGCATCGCCAGGCCGACAACGTCTGGCGCATCGATTTCCAGCTCGGCTGGCAGGCCGATCCCGACCAGGAAAAGAGGCCGGACAGGGTGATCCCACGGATCAAGGCGATGCTTGGCGAAGACCGCAAGTTCGAGCTGGAATGGGTCAGCGTCTACACCTTTCAGTGTCGCCGCATGGCGGATTTCCGGCAGGGCCGCGTGCTCTTCGCCGGCGACGCCGCGCACCAGGTGTCGCCCTTCGGTGCCCGCGGCGCCAATTCCGGCATCCAGGATGCCGACAACCTGTGCTGGAAGCTGAAGCTCGTGATGGATGGCCGGGCACCGGACACGCTGCTCGATACGTATTCCGAGGAGCGCGGCTTCGCGGCGGACGAGAACATTCTGAACTCCACCCGTTCGACCGACTTCATGACGCCGAAGTCAGCGACATCGCTGAATTTCCGCAACGCCGTGCTGGGACTGGCCGGGGATCACCCCTTCGCGCGCGCGCTGGTCAATTCGGGCCGCCTGTCCGTGCCGACCATTCTGACGGAGTCGCGCCTCAACACGCCGGACGCCGCTGCGTTTGGCGGTGACATGCTGCCCGGCGCGCCGATGGACGATGCGCCGATCGAGGAGGAGGGCGAGCGCAGCTGGCTGCTGGATCGCGTCGGCAACCGGTTCATCGCGCTGATCTTCGTCGACGATCCGGCATCCGTCGGGCCGGCGCAGGCGCGCGCGATGGCCGCACTGGCCAGCGCGCCAATTCCGGTCGAGGCCGTGCTGGTGTCACCGACAGGCGGCGCAGGCCCGCCGGGTCTGCGCGTGTGGCTGGATCGCGCCGGCCGTTTCGCCGAACGCTATGACACCCGCGCCGGGACGACCTACCTGGTTCGCCCCGATCAGCATGTTGCCGCGAGGTGGCGTGCGTTCGACGCGCAGGCAATTGGCGCTGCGCTGGCCCGCGCGACCCGCAACGCCGAACCGTGAGGAGCAACGAGATGTCGCTGAAACTGGAGCCGAATTTCCACGAACCGGGCAAGCGCTATGTCCGCGCCTTCACCCCCGGAGACGACTTCTACGAGAGCCTGATCGAGACCCACCGCGACCTCAGCGACGAGCAAAGCGCGATGGTCAATGCCAGGCTGATCCTGCTGCTGGCCAATCACGTCGGCGACATTGCCGTCCTGCGCGAAGCCATGCAGATTGCCCGTGCCGGAGTTTGAGGAAAGTCGCGGGCAAATCCGCAAGATTCACGACGTTGCCTGCACCACGAAGATGGTCGGCACGCTCGACGCGGTGAAGTGGGCCATGCTCAACCAGCAGGCGCAGGTGTGAAACCCGCCACCCCGAGACCGCGGCTGGACTCTCCGACGCTCGGGCTGGGGGCGCTGCTGGCGACGCTGATCGCGCTCGGCCCGCTTTCCACCGACCTCTACCTGGCCTCGCTGCCGATGCTGATCGACGTGTTTCGCACGGATGCCGCGCGCGTCCAGCTGACGCTGTCGGTGTACCTTGCGGGTTTTGCCGTCGCACAGCCGGCCTATGGCGCGCTGTCCGACCGTTTTGGCCGACGGCCGGCGATGCTTGGCGGCCTGGTGATTTATTTCCTTGCAACGCTCGGCTGCCTGTTCGCAACCAGCATCGATCAATTGATCGGCGCCCGTTTTTTGCAGGCGGTCGGTGCCTGTGCCGGGCCGGTCCTCGGGCGTGCCATCGTCCGCGACGTCTGGGGTCCGGTCGAAGCTGCGCGTGCCTTGGCCTACATTAGTGGCGCGATGGCGCTGGCGCCGCTGGTCGGCCCGGCACTCGGCGGGGTGCTGACCGTCGCCTTTGGCTGGCAGGCAAACTTCATGCTGCTGGCGTTGTTCTCCGGTGTGCAACTGGTGGCGGTCTGGCGTTGGCTGGGCGAGAGCAACCGGCAACCGGATACGACGGCAACCCGCGTCGGCCGCATCCTCATCAACTTCCGGATCTTGCTGACAGATCGCAACTATCTCGGCTGCCTGCTGGGGCTGGGGTTGTCGTACAGCGCATTGTTCGCCTTCATTTCCGGGTCGTCCTTCGTGCTGATCGGGTGGTACGGCCTGTCGCCGGGCGTCTACGGCCTGTCTTTTGGAGGAGTCGTTGCCGGTTACATCACCGGCACGCAGCTCGCCGGCTGGCTGGTGCGCCAGCGCGGCGCCGACTGGCTGCTGCAGTCCGGTGGCTGGCTGGGGGCCGTGGCCGGGGCGACGATGCTCTGCCTCGATCTTGCCGGTGTCCACCATCTTGCCGCACTGCTGGTGCCGATGTTCTTCGTCGCGGTGTCGGTCGGGCTGGTGATGCCGAATGCCCCGGCGCTGGCGTTGGCGCCGTATCCGGGAATCGCCGGCGCCGCCTCGGCGCTGATGGGCTTCTCGCAGATGGGACTGGCGGCGCTGGTCGGCATCGTCGTCGGCCATGGCGTCGAGCGCAGCGCGTCGATCATGCCGATCACGATCGCTGCGTGTTGCGTACTGGTACCCTGTTGCCAACTTCTGTTGGCTCGCCGGACCGTTGCCGGCTAAACCAGCCCTCCGCCACCGGCGCAACACGGAAACTTGCCGGCGATGATGGTCCGACCGGGACGCTCGCCTGGCTTGCCAGCGGAGGCCGCCGGGACTACGCTCAGCCCGCTTATCGGCTGCTGGACAATGCCGGGCTGGCGCTGCTGGGCAAGCTCGTGCAGAAGCAGATCAGGCCGATGCGCACATCGGTGATGCAGTCAAACAACCGCCGCCAGGCGGCAGCCGTGCCTGCGCAGCGCCTGGTCCGTGAGTTGGCGCTCACGCGTGCGCCGAACGGAATCGGAGGTGTTCATGCGATGCCCGACCTGTGATCGGGTCGTCGCCGACGCAGACGCTGGCGACGGGCTGTGCTGTGGCGGTGTCGACCTGCGCTGGCGCTGCGTGAAGTGCGCGCAGCTCAGCGAGGGCTTCGCCTTCGCCTACGGCCTGTGTCCGCACTGCAGCGGCGGGCTGGAACTGCTGGACGGGCCGCGCACCGACGAGATAGCCGCGATAGAAGGGATCCGCGCGGCCTTCGAAATCGAACTCGGAGGCCGGGCGTTTTATCAGCGCGCCGCCGCCGACAGCGTCGACCCCGTGCTGCGCGCGCTATTCCGGCGTTTTGCGGTGCTCGAAGGCGAGCACATGGAGACACTGTCGCGCCGCCATCACGTGGACGTTCCCGGGCCATCGCCCGCCCTGCGCATCGAGGTAGCTGCGATCTACGCCGACGTGGAAAACCGGCCACAGGACCCGGACAACCTGTTCCGTATCGCGATCGGCCTGGAACAACGCGCCGCGCGCTTCTTTGACGCCCGCGCCGGCAAGGCTGACCCCGACTCCGCCGAGCGGCGGCTCTACCGGGAACTGGCCGACGAGGAGCGCGAACACGCAGAAACCCTGGCCACCGAGTACGAACGCTGGCAGACAGGCCAGCCCGGGCGATTCGAGCGCCGGGCGCCAGGTGATGCAGCAGCCGCAGGCGCAGCGTCGATCAATGCCGCGGCGCTGCTGCTTCAAGGGCACGATCCGCAGCGCACCGCGCTGGTCTGCACCACCGGCGAGACTCTCAGCTTCGGCGCCTTGCGCGATCGCGTCGCGCGCACCGCGGCAGTCTGGCGTGCCCGCGGCGTGGGACCGGGCGACCGCGTAGCCATCAAGCTGGCCGACGGTCCGGACTGGGTCGTCGCGCTGCTGGGAACGATGTGGTGCGGTGCAATCGCGGTCGGCGTCAACCGGCGCGTGCCGGCGGCGGATTGGCGGTACATCCTGGACGAAGCCGGCTTCAGCGTGATCCTGTCCGACACGCTCGACGACACGCCCGCAGCCTGGCGTGAACAGGTGCTGGTCCCCGGCGACTGGCACGCTGCGCTGGCAGCTGCGGTTCCCGTCGAGGCGCGGGCCATGGACGAAGAAGCGCCAGCTTTCTGGTGCCATTCTTCCGGTACTTCGGGCAAGCCCAAAGCGGTGGTGCATGCGCACCGCTTCGCGCGGCAGATCGAGCGAGTCTCGCGCGAGGCGCTGGGCATCGTTCCGGAGGATCGGCTATACGCCACATCCAAGCTGTTCTTCCCCTACCCGCAGACGAACAGCCTGTATGCCGGGCTGAAGCTCGGTGCCACCGTGATCCTCGACCCGCAATGGCCGACCGCGGCCAGCGTGGCCGTCACCGTTGCCGCGCAGCACCCGACGGTGCTGCTGAGTGTGCCGTCGCTGTATCGCAGCCTGCTGCACGAGGGCCATGCGCCGGTCATCGCCCGCTGCGGCGTGCGGCTGTGCGTCTCGGCCGGCGAGGCCCTGGCCCCCAGCCTGCGCGACGAGTGGAAGCGGCAGACCAGCCTGACCATCGTCGACGGCTACGGCGCGTCGGAAACACTGCTCCTGGTGATGCTCGACCGTGGCGACGGGCATGGCCACGGCGCATCGCCCGGCGTCGAGATCCATCCACTCGATGCGGTGCCCGACGGCACGCCGACGCGGCTTTGCTTCCGCGCACCGACACTCGCGTTGGGTTACCTCGACCGGCCGCAGGCTCAGGCCGAGAACTTCCGCGACGGTGCGTTCTGCCCGGCCGACCTGTTTGTCCGCGAGAAGAATGGCGGTTGGCGCTTCGCCGGCCGCGAGGACTCGCTGGTCAAGATCCGCGGCCGCTGGGTCAACCTGGTCGAACTGGAAGAACGCCTGAGCCTGCAGACGCCGGGCATCGCCGAGGCGGCAGCCGTCTGCGTGCCCGATCGCGACGGCGTCGATGCGATCGCGTTGTTCTTTGTCGCCCGCGACGCGGCGGCGGCCGCTGCGGCGCTGCAAGCCGGCGCCGCGGCCATGCCACCACACCAGCGGCCGCAGTGGCTGCAGGCGGTGGACAGTCTGCCGCGCACGGCCACCGGCAAGATCCTGCGGCGCCGGCTGCAGGAACTGCATCGCGCGCAGAGTTGAAACGGCATGACGGCCCTGGTCAGGACTGAACGATGCGGCCGCGCGATGGTGGCCACGATGTCGCGCCCTCCGGTCAACGCGCTCGACGACGCCTTGATCGCTGAGCTCGAGCGCGTGATCGACGAGGCCGTGGCCGACGATGAAGTAGCCTTGCTTCACCTGCGCAGCGATCAACGCGCCTTCTGCGCCGGCGCCGACCTGGCGCTGATACGTGACTGCTTCGCCACGCCGCAGGGGCCCGACGCGATGATCGAAATCGTGCGACACATGCAGCGGCTGTTCCAGCGACTGGAAGCTGCACCGGTGGTCACGCTGGCCGAGATCGCAACCGCCGCGCTGGGCGGCGGGCTCGAACTGGCGCTGGCCTGCGACCTGCGGGTGGCGGCGCTCGATGCCAGGCTGGGCCTGCCCGAGGCGAGCCTGGGCCTGGTGCCCGGCGCCGGCGGCACGCAGCGGCTTGCTCGCCTGTGCGGCCCGGGGCTGGCGCGGCGGCTCGTGCTCGGCGCCGAAGTGATTGATGGCTCGCAGGCTGCGCAGTTGGGTCTGGTGCAATGGGCTCGACCCGCGGACGAGTTGTCCGCCTGGGCCCGCGAACTGGCCGCGCGCTACGCCGGTAACCCGAAAGCGGCGCTGGTCGCCAACAAGCGCTGCATCGCCGCCGCGTCGGTCCCCGGACGTGACGGTTACGCCGATGAGATCACCGAGACGCGCGCGCTTTACGAACACCCCGAAACACGCCGCCGCGTCACCGACTTCCTGCGCCGCCGCGCCGAGTAACCCCGCCTGCATGCGCTCTGATCGAAAGGAAACACCATGAATTTCCGGAACCAGGTCGCCGTCGTCACCGGCGCAGGCTCGGGCATCGGCCGCGCCACGGCGCAGGCATTGGCCCGCGGTGGTGCGCGGGTGATCGCCGCCGACATCGTGCCCGAAAGCGGTGAGGCCACCGCGGCAGCGTTGCGTGGCGAGGGCTTCGAATGCCAATACATGACCGTGGACATGACCGACACGGCCTCGATCGCGGCCTTGGCCGCGGCCGTGCAGGCGCAGTTCGGCACGGTGGACATCCTTGTCAACGCCGCCGGCTGGGGTCGTAACGCGCCCTTCGTCGAGGGCACACCCGAGTTCTGGGCCAAACTGGTCGCGCTCAACCTCGTCGGGCCGATGAGCCTGGCCAAGGCGCTGCTGCCGGCCATGATGGCGCGTGGCACTGGCGCCAGGATCGTCAACATCGCCAGCGACGCCGGGCGCGTCGGAAGCCTGGGCGAAACCGTCTATTCGGCCGCCAAGGGCGGCCTGATCGCCTTCACCAAGTCGCTGGCGCGCGAGACCGCGCGTTACGGCATCAACGTCAACTGCGTCTGCCCCGGACCCACCGACACGCCGCTGATGGCGAACGTGCCCGACAAGGTCAAGGAAGCCCTGATCAAGGCTATTCCATTCCGCCGGCTGGGCAAGGCCGAGGAGGTGGCCGATGCCGTACTCTTTTTTGCCAGCGACCGCGCCAGCTACGTTACCGGCCAGGTGCTCAGCGTGAGCGGCGGGCTGACGATGGCTGGTTGACCCCGCGCCCTTACCCAGGAGAATCGCCCCCATGAAGAACGTTCAGCTCGCCGGCTACCAGGCCAGGCACTTCGGCTACTCGGCGACGGGCAAGGTCGCCACCATCCGCCTGAACCGGCCCGAGCGCAAGAATCCGCTCACCTTCGATTCCTACGGCGAGCTGCGCGACCTGTTCCGCGAAATGGTCTATGCCACCGACATCAAGGCCATCGTCTTCACCGGCGAGGGCGGCAATTTCTGCTCCGGCGGCGACGTGCACGAGATCATCGGCCCGCTGGTGAAGATGGAAATGCCCGAGTTGCTGCGGTTCACGCGCATGACCGGCGATCTCGTCAAAGCCATGCGCGCCTGCCCACAGCCCATCATCGCGGCTATCGACGGCGTGTGCACCGGTGCCGGGGCGATGATCGCCTGCGCCTCGGACCTGCGCCTGGCCACCGCGCGAAGCAAGCTCGCATTCCTGTTCGTGCGCGTCGGCCTGGCCGGTGCCGACATGGGCGCGTGCACGCTGTTGCCACGGCTCATCGGGCTGTCGCGCGCCGCCGACCTGCTCTATACCGGCCGCGTGGTCGGCGGCGAAGAGGCCGAACGCTTCGGCTTCTACAACCGCCTGGTCGAACCCGACCAGTTGCTGGCGCAGGCCATGGAACTCGCGCAAGGACTGGCCGACGGGCCGACTTTCGGCCACGCCATGACCAAGACCATGCTGTGGCAGGAATGGAATTCAGGCCTGGGCGAATGCATCGAGGCCGAGGCGCAGGCGCAGGCGATCTGCATGCAGACGAAGGACTTCGAGCGCGCCTATCACGCCTTCGCGGCAAAGCAGAAGCCCATCTTCGAGGGCAACTGAGGCAGACGCCGACGGCAACTGGCTCATGAACGGCTTTGCGATCGGGCTCGCCGGGCCGTTGCCAGGTAAACCAGCGCCCGTGCGCATGCGAACGAGTGCCCCCACAGGTTGGCGTCCCGTGATACGCAGCCGAGGTCCCGCGGCCGCCCGGGGGCGCGGAGCCGCCATGGACCGTCATCCCGGACCTCGCCGCACTGCAGCGAATCGTCGGCCGTAACGGCGTAGACGCCGGGTAGCGACGCGGGCAGCCAGCCTTGCTCGTCAGGTCGCGTCGATGCCACGAGCACGCAGCCCGCCTTGAGAACGGCGGCGCAGGCTGTGGCCAGCACTTCGTCTCCCGGGCCCGGCGGGATGGCGAGGCTCAGGTTTACGAACCCGCAGCGCTCGGCCGCAGCCCGCAGGATGCCCCTGGCGACGAGCGAAGGATAGGTGACGGTTCCGGTGCCAAACACCCGGACTGCAAAAATCGCGGCCGCAGGAAAGGCCTCGCGGATGATGCCCGCCACGGCCGTCCCGTGACCAACGGCGTCGGAAAAATCCCCATCTTCATGCACGAGTCCGTCAGGCCCCAGGGACAGACGGCAGCCCGTCACGCTTCCCCGCACGTGGGAATGCCATGGATTGACACCGGTGTCGATGATGCCGATGCGACTAGCCGACATCGCAGCGCGTTCCCGCGACAGCCGCGATACCGTCAGTCGATCGGCCTGGCAGCAGCCGCCGGCCGAGTTCCTGCGCGGAGACTGCAGCAAGGTGTCCTGCGTGCAGGAACACGACCCGGTCGAAATCTGTGAGGCCCACCGGCCGGTGGGAGATGACGAGCGCGGTGCAATCCGGGAACGCTTCCCACAGCTGCTGGCGGATGCGGGCCTCGGTCTCGAGATCGAGGCCGGAGAAAGCTTCGTCGAGCACCAGGATCCGGGGATTGCGCAGGATCAGACGCGCCAGGCCCAGCCGCTGGCGCTGGCCGTCGGAGAGCGCAAGCCCGCGGCCACCGATCACCGTGCCGTAGCCATCGGGCAGGGCGTCGATGAAGGCGTCGGCTTCCGCCAGCGCAGCGGCCCGCTCGAGCTCGGCGCGCGACGCGCCCGGATTGCCGTAACGAAGGTTTTCTTCCACCGTGGCGTGCAGCAGGAACGGTTCGGCGCCGGCATAGCCGAGCAGGTCCCTGTCATCCACCGAACGCCTGGCATGCGCTGGCCGGCTGTCGATGTGAATCGTGCCTGCGGTGGGCCGGCGCAGGCCGAAGAGCAGGTGCACCAGCGTGGACTTGCCGGCACCCGAGGCACCGAACAGGCCCACGCGCTCGCCCCGTTCAACGCGCAGGTTCACGCCCCGGAATACCGGCAGTTTTCCCGGGTAGGCAAAGCTCATGTCGCGCAGCACGATCGCGCCGTCTACTGCTGCGGCCGCCTGGATTTCAGCCGTTGCGGCACCGGCGGTTTCATCGACACCGAGGACCTCGGTCACGCGGGCAATACTCACGCGCGCCTGCTGGAGATCGCGGACGAGGCCGAGCAATCCCTGGGCCGGCGCGAACAGTCGTCCCTGGTAGAGCACGAAAGCGACGAAGGTGCCGAGGCTGATCGTGCCTGCCTCGAGCAGTCTGCCGCCGAGGAGATAAATCCACGCCAACGCGAGCGTGAGGAGCAGGCCCGGCGCACCCACCGACATCGAGTCGAGGACCTGAAAACCCACGACCTCACGATTGAGCCGCTCACTGGCCGTGGCGAGTCGCCGCTGCTCCTCGCGCTCGGTGCGGTGGAAACGGATCGCGCGCAGCGCGGCGAGGCGCTCCGACAGGAAGTGCGAGAGGTCGGACATGGCTTCACGCACCCTGCGGCTTCTTGCCTCGATGGAGCGGCGAAAAACAGTCGTCGCGAGCAGCGCGAGCGCCAGGCCGAGAAAGCTCCACAGCGCGAGGCTCGGCGACAGGCTGAAGGTGATGACCGCCGCCACGGCCAGGAACAGGATGTTCTGCACCGCTCCGAGCACGCCGTCGACCAACAGGGTCTGGACTCGCGGCAGGTCGGTGCCAAAACGCGTGAGCAGGTCGCCGTGGCGGAAGGGTTCCAGCGCTGCGAGTGGCCCCCGCAGGCAGCGCTCGAACAACAGGGCGCGCAGGTCGCTGAGCAGACTCGCGGAAAGGCGCGCATGGACCCGACGCGACAGCGTGACCAGCGCGAGGTCCAGCACGGCGAGGACCAGCAGCGCCGCGGCGATCTTCGGGATCATGGCGAAATCGCGGCGGCTCGCGACCGCATCCACGAAGGCCTTGCCGAGCAGGGGCATCGCGAGTGACACGGCCGCGCCGCCGAGTCCGAGGGCGAAGACGGCGGCGAGTCCTGCCCGCCTGCCTGACAGATGACGTGCGAAACGCAGGAGATCCTTCAACACAAACGTGGCTCGCCGGCCCACACGTCCGGGTAATAGCAGAGGTGGGCGTTCTGGCAGAGCTCGGGAGCCCCCCGCATGGACACCACGGACGCACGAATGTCATCGGGCCCGGCACCGCGCTCGGCGTGTTTCAGCGCGACGGCGGCCAGCCGCACAGACGCCGCCTTGCGCGCGAGTGACGCCTCGCGACCGACGACCTTGAGGCTCTCGACGCCGATCCGTGCCAGGCGGGGCAGGGCACACAGGCCGCAGGGGCCGAGCGTATAGCCCCGGCTCGTCTGGCAGCCGCAGTTGTTCAACGTCCACTTCCAGAACTCGTAGCGCCTGTCGGGACGGCCGGAGCTTGCCGCGAGGCGATCGTCCATGCAGAAAGTGCCGAAGGCATGGGTGGTGGCGCAGATTCCTTCCTCGAAGACGCAGCCGTCGTTCAGCGCGAATACCTCCCACTCGAGGCCGGGAATCGCAGTTTCCTCGATCTCCCGCAGCGTCATCTGCCGCGGCAGGATCACGCGTGCCACCCCGAGGCTGCGGTAGAGCGCGGCGGCGCCGGGATTGCGGCAACTCGCGAGACTGGAGACATGCAGGCGCGGGCCGAGTCCTTGCTCGCACAGCGCCAGCAGGAGTTCCCACTCGGCGACGATGAGGGCGGCAACGCCGACCTCGTCGAGCAGCAATCGGCCGAATTCCACCAGGCGGGGCACGGCGCCCGCCGGATACGCAGGGGCATTGAGCGTCGCGTAGACCGGTCGCGGCCGCGCGAGCTGCACGATCTGGCGCAGCTCCTCCAGACCCGGAACATCGGCGGACCTGGGATTGCGGCGGTGGACCCACGCCTGCCTGAAGCTATATTCCCAGCCGGGCGGCGTCAGGCCGCAGTAGAACTCGTGGGCGCCCTCGGCGAGGAGCGGCCGGACTTCCTCGGGGCTTCGCAGCGGCGCAAGAATTTTCATGGCGCGGCTGCCTCGTGCAGGACGACGCGGTCGGTACGCAGCAGCCACGCTTCGCCTGCCGCGGGCGGCATCTCATAGAAGAGCGTGTTCCCGCCTCGCCACAGGGGCATCGGGCAGTCGTCGCGCCGAACCCGGATCGGCCCGGCCCGGCAAGGTCCGGCACAGCGGTCGGCAAAGGCACTGGAAAAACCGCGGCCCTCGGGGTAGAGGCGGGCTTTCAGCGGGCAGCCGCGACCCGACGCGGCAAATGTGAAGGGAAAATGAATGGCCCGGAAAAGTCCTATGCCCGCCGCATCGCGTCCGTTACCCAGGTAGCC
>JAHFSF010000025.1 GCA_023265875.1 Gammaproteobacteria bacterium
GTGACCTTCGTCAGCATGCAGGCCTTCGAGTGGACCAAGCTGATCCTGGAAGGCGTGCGTCCCTGGCACAATCCCTGGGGCGCGCCGCAGTTCGGCTCGTCCTTCTTCATGATCACGGGTTTCCACGGACTTCACGTGTCCGCCGGCGTGATCTACCTGCTGACCGTCGCCAGGCGTGTGCACAACGGCCTTTACGAGAAGCGCGGCAGTTACGAGATGGTCGAGATCGCGGGCCTTTACTGGCACTTCGTCGACCTGGTCTGGGTTTTCATCTTCGCATTCTTCTACCTCTGGTGACGCAGCATGTCTGACGCAAGAGAAGGCCAACAGCATCCGCTCAAGATCTACCTGTGGATCTGGGCGCTGCTGTTCGTGCTGAGCACGTTCTCCTACCTGGTGGACTACTTCCACCTGCACGGCCTGCTGCGCTGGTCGCTGATCATCACCTTCATGCTGCTGAAGGCCGGCTTCATCGTCGCGATCTTCATGCATATGGCCTGGGAGCGGCTGGCACTGAAGTTCGCGATCCTGATACCGCCGCTGTGCCTGCTGATCCTGATCAGCTTCATGGCGATCGAGGGCGACTACACCTTCCTGACCCGCGGGGCCGCGTTCCTGCGGTGATATGATGGGGCCGATGGCCGGCCCCGTGATCCGTGAAGCCGACTTCGTGCAGAGCGTCGCCGACGCCCTGCAGTTCATCTCCTACTACCACCCCGCCGACTACATCGAGCACCTGGGCCGCGCGTGGGAGCGCGAACAGTCCCCTGCTGCGAAGGACGCGATCGCGCAGATCCTGACCAACTCGCGGATGTGCGCCGAGGGCCGCCGCCCGATCTGCCAGGACACCGGCATCGTCAACGTGTTCGTCAGGGCCGGCATGGACCTGCGCTGGGACACGGAGCTCGGCCTCCAGGAAATGGTGGATGCGGGCGTGCGCCGCGGCTACCTGGATCCGGACAATCGCCTGCGCCCCTCGATCGTCGCGGACGCGCTGTTCGCGCGGAAGAACACCGGCGACAACACGCCGGCCGTTGTGCACGTCGAACTGGTGCCCGGCGGCAAGGTCGAGGTCACGGTGGCCGCGAAGGGAGGCGGATCCGAGAACAAGGCGAGGTTCAAGATGCTGGACCCGTCCGATTCGATCGTGGACTGGGTGCTCGCGACGGTACCGGAGATGGGCGCCGGCTGGTGCCCGCCCGGCATGCTCGGCATCGGCGTCGGCGGCACCGCCGACAAGGCGATGGTGATGGCGAAAGAGTCACTGATGGACCCGATCGACATGCATGAGCTCCTCGAGCGCGGTCCCGCAAACAAGCTCGAGGAACTGCGCATCGAGCTCTACGGGAAAGTCAACGCGCTCGGTATCGGCGCGCAGGGTCTCGGCGGGCTCACGACCGTGCTCGACGTCAAGGTCCGCACATTCCCCACGCACGCGGCCTCGAAGCCGGTTGCGATGATCCCCAACTGCGCCGCGACGCGGCATGCACGCTTCGTGCTGGACGGATCGGGACCGGTTGCGCTCGACCCGCCGCCGCTCGACGCCTGGCCCGATGTGCAATGGCGGCCGTCGGCTGATTCGCGGCGAGTGAATCTGGATGCGCTGACGCGCGAGGAAGTGAAGGGCTGGAAGCCCGGCCAGACGCTGCTGCTCTCGGGCAGGATGCTGACCGGCCGCGATGCCGCTCATAAACGGCTCGCGGAACTCCTGAATGCTGGCAAGGCCCTGCCGCCTGGCGTGGATCTGAAGAATCGCGTGATCTATTACGTCGGCCCGGTGGACGCCGTGCGCGACGAGGCGGTCGGCCCCGCGGGACCGACGACAGCGACGCGCATGGACAAGTTCACGGACCTGATGCTCGAGAAAACGGGCCTGTTCGCGATGATCGGCAAGGCCGAACGTGGCCCGGTCGCGATCGAGGCGATCAGGAAGCACGAGGCCGCGTATCTCATCGCCATCGGCGGTGCGGCATATTTAGTATCAAAAGCGATCCGCTCGGCGCGCGTGATCGCCTTCGAAGACCTCGGCATGGAGGCGATCTACGAGTTCGAGGTCAGGGACATGCCGGTGACGGTCGCAGTCGACTCACGCGGCGAGTCCGTGCACCGGACCGGACCTGCGCTCTGGGGCGAGAGGATCAGGGCACTCAAGATACCAGTGCGGGTGGCGTGACCCGCGCTCGGCCAGGCCGCGGCCCAGTTCGCTCGCTCAGCCGATCCTTATTCGCTCGCTCACACTTCGAAACCATATGCTGGACGGGGAGCCTAAAGGTGTAGCTTCACTTACCATTGTCGAGAGGGCTTATGAAGCCGTTCCTTTTGTCGGCGGTCGTAGCCGCTCTTGCCGGCACGGCAACTTTGTCGGTCGTTCACGCCGACGTACAGCCGTGGAGGCCGGCGGGAATCTCCAGCCCGCGGTTCGAATCCCACCCCGCTTTCGATCCCAGGACCGGTGACTTCTATTTTGTCAGCAGCTCGCCGCAGTTCACCGGTTGGCGAATCCTGGTCAGTCATTGCACGGCGAGCGGATGGTCCGAACCCCGGCCGCCCACGTTCGCCGGGGATGGTGTGGAGGCCGACCCTTACTTCACGCCCGACGGAGGTAGCCTCTACTTCATTTCCACGCGCGCGGTGAACAGCCTGAAATCGAGCGATCTCGATATCTGGCGAGTCGATCGTGATCCTCAAGGTTCCTGGGGCACGCCGACGCGCCTGCCGGCACCGGTAAACTCCGCGGGCGCGGAGTGGTTTCCGAGATTGAGCCCGGACGGTTGGCTCTACTTCGGCTCGGACCGACCCGGCGGTTTCGGAGGAAATGACATCTGGCGCGCGCGTTCCGATTCGATGGGTCGATGGACGGTGGAAAATCTCGGCGCGGCTGTGAATACGCCAGGCAACGATTACGAACCACTCCCCTCACCCGATGGCTCGCGATTGATCATCATGGCTGACGGGGGTCTCTTCGAGACGCACAAAACGGAATCAAGTTGGTCGCCGCGAAGCAAACTCGGAGCCGAGGTCAACCAGAACGGTACGGAGATCGGTGCGCTATTCTCGCCGAGCGGAAAGTCGCTGCTGTTCGCGCGCGATACCGAGGGCCCAGACTCCGGGGAGTTTTTCCTGTGGCATGAGGGTGGCGTAGAGGCGTGGCCACCCGAGTGCGGTGTCGTTGCCAATTGATGGAGACGGCAGATCCATCACTAAGTTATCCAGGCCCGGCCGCATCACACGCGCGACGTTTCCGCGGTAACGTGTTTTGCACTGCTCGCGCCATTTGCACGACTGGTGCGCTGCAGCAGTCCCTCGATCGCGAGCCCGTAATCCAATCCTTCGCCCTGCCAGCGAGTGACGGCAGTGCGCGGAGTGACGTGAATATGCCGCGCCTGATGCGCCGCGACGAGCTGCATCCAGTCAACCTGGCGAGCTGCGCCCGGCGTATGGCTTTCAAATGACTGGCCATCCGGCCGGATGAAACGAATAGCGCCGTCGTCCAGTATCTGCACGATGACTTTGCCTTCGTGCACCTGCCGGTGGTGGAAGCGGCACAAGGTGACGAGATTGGAAAGCTTTGTCTCACCGCCCTGCGCCCAGTGCCGAACGTGATGGCCGTCCACGAAACGGGTGTGCGTGCAGCCCGGAAACCGGCAGCCTCGATCACGGGAGTTGAGAGCCCGACGTAGCGCCGATGGGATCGAGCGAGTCTTGCGGCCGACATTCAGTGGCTCACCCTGCTCGTTCTCAATGAGGACCACCAGGCTCGCATCGCAGGCTAGCCGGCGCGCGGTCTCAGCGGCAATTCCCGGGCCTTCATCGAGTTCGCAGCGACCAGCATGATCGTGCTTGAGGGTCTGGGCATCCACATGCACCACGATCTGCTGGCGATCACCGCCGGAGAGGGTGTGCTGCTCAGATGCCAGGAAACCCTCCGCCATCAGGGCCAGTGCATCGGCCCGGCGGGATGCTGGGGATTGGACTGGTTCCAAAGACGTTTCCGCGGAAACGTCCGGCGGCGGCAATGCATTCCCCGCGGCTTCGAGCGCCTTCAGGAACACCGCGCCTGCCTCGGCCGGTAGTCGCGCCTTGATCAACAAAGATCCATCTTCGTCGTGGAACCAGGAGAGAGCACGGCTCGCCTGCTGTTGCGCTTCGCGAGTGAGCTCCTGTGACTCCTTCGCGCGACGGAAGGCCCGAACTAATTTCTCCACATGATGGGCCGTTCCGTGCAATGCGACATTCAGGAAATATTCCTCGGTCGCTTCATCCGCGACCCGCGTCATCGCCCGGACCTTGGAGTAACTCAGTGACCCCGCCGCCATCGCCGCAGCAATGCGCGGCAACCGTCCAAGCGCGAGGGCTACTCGCAGCTTCTCGCGTGCCGCGCCCAGATCCAGCCCGCACTTCCAGTTGAGCCAGTGAGCGCAGGATTTCACGCCCCACACGGCCCAGGCGTTACGCCGATCGAACTCCGCGATCAGTGCCAACCAGCGCGCATGGGCGGCATTTAAATGCCCCGCCAGCTCAGTAATCTGATCCATTAAATCGGGGGTTGAAACCCTTGAAATCGTCTCGTCCATGGCAGGCTCCAGCGGACTGTTTATTTATACAGTATCCTACCAGAAACCTAAGTAAAAGCAAGCACTTGAATTGGTCAAAGCGGCCTGGAAACACCCCTTTGACGACCTGCCGCGCGTAAGACTCGAAGTCCCAGTTTTAATCGGACTAGGCCAGACGAAATCGCACAGTTCGCACACGCGTTGTCAGCGAAAACGCCGAAGGCCGAGGCTCAGGAGCTTGTGCGAGACTGTGGTCAATGGAAATCACGGGCGAGTCGCTTGTCGCGCTGTTATACGTCAGTTTTGACGTTCAATTGTAGTTAGGCGTTGCTATGACGACCTTTGCATCTGACGGGTTTCTAAGCGACGAAATAGTCGGCTACGAAGCAGATATAGATGCGCGCTACAGAGAGAAGTGGCAGCTTGCGGGAGCAGCAAATCAGTTAGCACACACGATCGTCTTTTCAATACAGATTCAAACAGACAGGCTTCATGACCTACTACTGGCGGCTCTTCTTGCGCGTCAGACTGGCACCTTTCAAGCGTTTCTCCTTCTCGCCCGGAAAGGCTTGATCCATCAGTCGGAGATGATTGTGCGAAATTTGGCCGAGTCAATGTTCATTGTTGGCGCAATTCGAAAGGACACGGGCTTCGCCGACCGCTTTGTGCTCGCCGATGAGATTTCGCGAAAACGTAGCTTGATCCGTCTGAATCAGGATCGGCAGCGGAGAGGTGAGCAGCCGGACGAGCAAGCTGTAGCAGTGATTGCGGAGTTGGAAGGCCGGATTCGTAATGGAAAGTTGGAGCAACCAACTACCGAAAGAATTGCAGAAATTGCGGGCTTAAGTTCGTACTACGACACGTTATATGGGCTGTTTAGCTTAGCAGTGCATTCGTCTAGCCGCAGCCTAGACAAAGCGATTAGGGCGGACTCGACTGGTAAGGTGATTGCCATCGAGTATGGTCCTGAAGTGGAGGGATTTGACATGCATTTCGATTACGCCATTAGCATGGCCCTATATGTGTTGCATGAGGTTGCACAACATTTTGGGATTGACGTTCGGCCGATTGAGGAGCTTCAGAAGAGAAATGATCAGCTCGCTGGCAACGCCTAACTATGCGATGCAGCGGTCGGCACGCGTCGGCACGCCGCTTGCAGGGACAGGCCCCGGCATGGATAAGTTGCGATCAGCAAGCGGCGCGCCGAGCGCGCGCCGCCGCTGATCGCGGGCGTTAGGCTAGTCGAATGCCTTCCAGCATGAATTGTGAGGCACCAAGTGAGTGAGCCAGAAACTGGCGCGTCGATGCGCGCCTATTGTGACTGTGCCAATAGGAAGGTCGAAGATTCGACCAGTTCGGTTGCTGGCTCCGTTGAAACGACCTGGATCTGCGTGACCGAATTCAAAGACACCATTAAGACTGGTCTGTTTTCATCGACCGATCGCTACCGTCATTACTGGGAGTGCCTGAACTGCGGCAAGCGGCGACTAATCGGAACTTGGGATGCGAAAGGTTATTCCTACGGCGAATGATGCACATTCGCAGTATCGCACTGGGCTAACTATGCGTTGGAGCGATCCGTGACAGGTTTTCAGTTGTTCGCGGCGGGCGCGCGGAATCATTTTGCGCCCGCGGCGCCTGGTTGGCTCGTACCGCGGCCCGTTCAACGCGGGCGTTAGACCGCACTGGGAGACCGTCGCGTGATCAAGCGAGTTGCAGAACTCCTCGCCGGATGTGGGTCGCAAGGGTCGGTGCTGCCACCTACCGAGTTGTATAACGAAGGCTGGCTGCTTCGACTGGTCCTCGATCGGTTTGACAGAGATCGAGGTCAATCCCATGAGCTGTCTTTTCTCTCGGGAGCCCGGTGGTATTCCGAGGCGTTGCTACCCTCGCGATTTCTGCCTCAGCGACGCGGCGACGAGAGAGCCGAGTCTTTCACCCACGCTGACGGTGTCATCGGGCATTTCTCGATAACACCGGGTGAACGCGGTGAAGCAAGTCTATTACCTCAAGCAAGACAGTTCGTGGTTACTGAGGCGAAACTCGGGAGCCCGTTGTCGGCTGGAACCAAAAATGCCCCCGACTACGACCAGGCCGCGCGTAACGTCGCATGCATGGCGCACATGCTCGAGCTTGCCCGTGTCGACGTCGCGACCGTCGCGCGCCTTGGGTTCTACGTGATCGCTCCGGAACGTCAGATCAAGGCCGGCGTGTTCGGCAACCTAGTAACTAGAGCGGGCATCGCTCGGAAGGTTGCTGCGCGCATCGCCCAGTACCAAGGTCAGTGGGATGCGTGGTTTGCCGGCACTTTCGAGCCCATGCTCCAGCGCATCGATCTCTCGGTCCTGTCGTGGGAATCAATCCTTGCCGTTCTCCCAAACGACGAGGAGGGAGCAGGCATCCGTGAGTTCTATTCGCGTTGCCAACAGTTCAACCCAGGCAGGGTCGAACGTGCGGTCTAACATCCGCATCAACACGGATCCGTGGCCAGCGGGCTTCGCCCGCCGGCCACGGGCCGGTTATGCGGAGCGTTAGGCAGCGCAATGCGTTTCCCCCACGAGCCAGAATTCGCATATCGGAGATTGCTTCTTCAAATAGGAGTCGTCTCGGGTGCGATTGGCGGTGCTTTCTGGCCAGGCCTTGAATTGCCGGATCGCATTTTGGCTCCGTTCGCCATCGTCATCATTGCAGTGATCTATTACTTCCTCGCGATCGACTTTGTGAGATTCAATGCACTCCTGTCCCCGTCATTGCGAAAGCCGTCGGCGTATATTCTCTTTTACGGTGCGGTGGTTGGTTCGCTCGTCTTTCCGTTAATTGTGATATCCGACCGCCATGACCTTCTTGCGAGACCAGCGCTCATGCAAGCATTGACAATTCCGGGCTTTGTTCCGGTTGCGTTTGCCGCTGCGGCAGGGGCATTTCGTGAACTCCACGATGACTCTCGCGCTGCCTAACTATGCGTTGGAGCGGTCCGTTACAGCGTTGAGCAAGCGCGCCGCAGGCGCCCTTGAACTTCTCGCGCCTGCAGCGCCTAGTGATGGCGTACCGCAGCCCGCGACCGAGAACACTTCCTGCACGCTCCCGATGCCGGTCAGCGCCTGCGCGAGGTCGCCGACCTTGGCCGTCTCCGCCTTGATCATCACGAGCGCCGCAACCATGGGCCCTGCTCCTAGATCGATGTCCGCAGGCTGATCAGCTCGGGAAAGAAGCCACGCTTCAGCACATGTTCGAGGTATCCGACCCCGGCCGATCCGCCCGTGCCGCGCTTGAAGCCGATGATGCGCTCGACGGTCTTCAGGTGCGCGAAACGCCACTGCTGCAGGTGGTACTCGAGATCCACGAGCTTCTCGGCCAGGTCGTACAGGTCCCAGTGCGCATTGGCGTCGCGATAGATCGCAAGCCACGCCGCCTCGACGGCCGGGTGCGCTTCATAGGCCTGCGTCCAGTCCCGCTCGATGCGCTCCGGCGGAATCTCGAATCCGCGCCGCTTCAGGAGCCTGAGCGATTCGTCGTACAGCGATGGCGTCGCGAGCTCACGGCCCAGCAGCGCGTGAGTCGGCGGATCCGAGGTGTGCACTTCGATCAGCCTTGCGTCCTTGTTTCCCAGCATGAATTCGAGCAGGCGGTACTGCCAGGACTGGAAACCGGAACTCTGCCCGAGCGCATCGCGAAAGCGCATGTAGTCGGCGGGCGTCATCGTGGCGAGCACATCCCAGGACTGGATCAGCTGGGCCTGGGCGCGCGCCACGCGCGACAGCATCTTGAAGGCCGGCTCGAGATCATCGGCGCGGATCTGCGCGCGGGTCGCAGCGAGTTCGTGCAGGCAAAGCTTGATCCACAGCTCGCTCGCCTGGTGGATCACGATGAACAGCATCTCGTCGTGCTGCCCGGAAAGCGGTTTCTGCGCGTTCAGCACCTTGTCGAGCTGCAGGTACTGGCCGTAGCTCATCGACTGGTCGAGATTCCAGTGGATCCCGGCCATCGGGTCAGCGGGCTTGCGGTCGCGCGGATCGCTCATTCGGCGTCCGGCTGCGCTTCGGGCCGCGCTGAGGCAAAGGCCGGCAGCGACGCCAGGTGGGCGTCGATGGCGACCAGCGTGGGATACGGCGTCACGTCGCAATAATAACGCCGCGCGTTGTACATCTGCGGCACCAGGCAGACGTCGGCGAGTGTCACCCGGTCGCCGTACAGGTAACGCCTGCCATCTCCATGGCGGCGCGCGAGTTCCTCGAGCGCCCTGAAGCCTTCCGCGATCCAGTGCCGGACCCATTCCGCGACCGGCCCGTCGGCCTGCCCCAGCGGCCCGCGCAGGTAATTCTGCACCCGCAGGTTGTTGAGCGGATGGATGTCGCAGGCGATGCCGAGCGCCATCGCGCGCACCTGGGCGCGGCCAAGGAAATCCTGCGGCAGCAAGGGCGGATCCGGATGCATCTCCTCGAGGTATTCGATGATCGCCAGCGACTGGCTGATGACCTGGCCGTTGTCCTCGAGCGCGGGCACCAGGCCCTGCGGGTTCGTCTCGCGATAGGACTCGCTGTGCTGCTGGCCGCCGTCGCGCGTGAGGTGCACGGGCACCGTGCCGTGCGGGATGCCCTTGTAGTGGAGTGCGATGCGCACCCGGTAGGCTGCCGAACTGCGGAAATAGCTGAAAAGTTTCACTGCGCCACCACCCTGTGCTCAAGCACGCCGATACCCTCCACGCCGCCCCGCACCCGATCGCCGGCCACCAGCGGCCCGACACCGGCGGGCGTGCCCGTGAAAATGAGGTCGCCCGCCTCCAGCCCGAACCAGGTCGACAGTTCCGCGATGATCTCCGGCACGCTCCAGATCATGTCCGCGAGGTCGCCCTGCTGCTTCAGCGTGCCATTGACCTCGAGCCAGATCCGTCCCTTCACCGGGTGGCCCGACCGCGCCACCGGCACGATTGGCGTGATGGGTGCCGCATGGTCGAATCCCTTGGCGGTGTCCCACGGCCGGCCCTGCTCTTTCGCCGCCAACTGCAGGTCGCGCCGGGTCAGGTCATTGCCGACCGCATAGCCGAAAACGCGCGTGAGCGCTGAATCCATCGGGATACTGCGCCCGCCAGCACCCAGCGCGACGACCAGTTCGATCTCGTGGTGCAGGTTGGCCGTGCGCGGCGGACAGGGCACATCGCTGCCACTCGCGATGACCGCGTCGGCCGGCTTCATGAAGAAGAACGGCGGCGCCCGGTCGTCGCCCATGCCCATCTCGCGCGCGTGCTCGGGATAATTGCGGCCGACGCAGTATATCCGCCGGACCGGAAAGCGATGCGGACTGGAGGCGACCTCGACGGTCGGCCGGGGAGCGGCGGAAACGGCAAACTGATCCGTCATTACAGCTTCTGGCACGGGCCGCGCGGCAGGTACACTAACCGAAACGAGGATCAGCAGCCATGAGTATCTGGTTCCGGCAGTACAGCATCGACGAGATTCGCGCGCTGCAGCAGGGCACGATGGATGCGTATCTCGGCATCGAGTTCGTGAACATCGGCCCGGATCATGTCGATGCCCGCATGCCGGTGGACGAACGAACGCTGCAGGCGCACAGCACGCTGCACGGCGGCGCCTCGGTGGCACTCGCGGAAACGCTCGGCAGCGTCGGCGGCTCGATGGTCGTGGACCAGGAGCGTTACCTGGTGCTGGGCCAGGAAATCAACGCGAATCACCTGCGGCGCGTGCGGCAGGGCCATGTCCACGGCCGCGCGCGTCCGATCCACCTGGGCCGGCGCAGCCAGGTCTGGGGAATCGAGATCGTGGACGATCAGCAGCGCCTGGTCTGCGTATCGCGCCTGACCCTCGCGGTCATTGAGCGGCCCCCGGAGTGAGGCTGGCCTATACTTCCTCGATGCGCATGATTCGTTTCCTGCTTCGGCTGGCGCCCGTTGTCCTGCTCGCGGCCTGCGGCCAGACCGGCGCGCTGTACCTGCCCGATGAAGGTGTGGCGACGCCGGTCGAAGTCAGGCCTGCGACGGCGCCTGCACCCACACCGACCGCTCCAGCGAAGCCCAAGGACGAGGAAAAGGACGGCGACCAGCCCCAGGGTCGCTGAGCTTCATGGGCAAGCCCGGCAAGTTGTGGCTGGTGGACGGCTCGTCCTACCTGTACCGCGCGTTCTTCGCGCTGCCGCCGCTGTCGACCACGAGGGGCGAGCCGACCGGCGCCGTGCTCGGCGTGCTCAACATGCTGAACCGGCTGCTGAAGGAAGAGGATCCGGAGCTGATCGCGGTCGTGTTCGACGCGCCCGGCCCGACATTCCGCGATGACATATTCAAGCAGTACAAGGCGCACCGGCCGCCGATGCCGGACGACCTGCGCGCCCAGACCGCGCCGCTGATCGAGGCGATCGGAGCATCCGGCCTGCCGCTGCTGCGCATTGCCGGTGTCGAAGCCGACGATGTCATCGGCACGCTGGCCGAACGCGGCGTGCGCGCGGGCCTCACGGTCGTCGTGTCCACCGGCGACAAGGACATGGCGCAGCTCGTCACCGACCGCGTCACGCTCGTGAACACGATGTTCGACTCGAGTCTGGACCGCGCGGGCGTCAAGGCCAGGTTCGATGTGCTGCCCGAGCAGATCGTGGATTACCTCGCGCTCGTCGGCGACACTTCCGACAACATCCCTGGCGTGCCGAAGGTCGGGCCGAAGACCGCCGCGAAATGGCTCAATGAATACGGCAGTCTCGACGCCATCGTCACGCATGCCGCCGACATCAAGGGCAAGGTCGGCGAGAGCCTGCGCGAGAATCTGCAGCAACTGGAACTGTCGCGCCGGCTCGCCACCATCCGCCGCGACGTGCCGCTGGACCTCGCCCCGACGGAACTCGTGCGCAAGCCACCGGACATCGAGGCCTTGACGGCGGTGTACCGCCGCCTCGAACTGAATTCATTGCTGCGCCAGTTGACCGGGCCCGCGGCGCCGGAAGCGGGCGGACGGGACCCGGCGAGCGAGCGCGTAAGTTCCGGCGGCGCGAGCGAGCCGGCGTCCCGGCCGCCGGCGCCAAAGCGCCGCTACGAGACGATCACGACCGCAGAGCAACTCAAGGGCTGGATGGAGCGCCTTCAGAAGGCGCCGCTCTTCGCCTTCGACACCGAGACGACGAGCCTCGATTACATGCGGGCCGAGATCGTCGGGGTTTCCTTCTGCATCGAGCCGGGCCACGCCTGCTACCTCCCGCTCGCGCACGACTACCCGGGCGCCCCGGACCAGCTCAACCGGAAGAAGACCCTCGCCGCGCTGAAGCCGCTGCTGGAAGACCCCGATCGCCCCAAGGTCGGCCATCATTTGAAGTACGACGCCCACGTGCTCGCCAACCACGGCATCCATCTCGCTGGCATGCGCTATGACTCGATGCTCGAGTCCTACGTGCTGAACTCGACCGCAACGCGACACGACATGGATTCCTGCGCCAAAACCTATCTCGGCATCGACACGATCACGTACGAGGATGTGGCCGGCAAGGGCGCGAAGCAGATCGCGTTCAACCAGGTGGCGCTCGAGCAGGCCTCCACCTATGCCGCCGAGGATGCGGATGTGACGCTTCAGCTGCACCGGGTCCTGCACGCGGAACTGCAGAAATTGCCGCGGCTCCTGCGGCTCTATGAGGAAATCGAGCAGCCGCTCGTCCCGGTGCTGCTCGGCATGGAGCATCGCGGCGTGCTGGTCGACCGCGAGTTGCTGCGCGTCCAGAGCGGCGAACTGGCGAAGCGCCTCCTCGAGCTCGAAACCGATGCCCACAAGGCGGCGGGCCAGCCCTTCAACCTCGATTCCCCGAAGCAGCTCCAGGAAATCCTGT
Source organism: Gammaproteobacteria bacterium (assembly GCA_023265875.1). GTDB lineage: Bacteria > Pseudomonadota > Gammaproteobacteria > Steroidobacterales > Steroidobacteraceae > SCUD01. The sequence continues at coordinate 12,369 of JAHFSF010000025.1, forward strand.
TCGAGAAGCTCGGCCTGCCGGCCTTGCGCAAGACCCGCACCGGCCAGCCTTCGACCGCCGAAGACGTGCTCGAGGAACTGGCCGACAAGTACCTGCTGCCGCGGATAATCCTGGAATACCGCGGCCTCGCGAAGCTGCGCTCGACCTACACCGAGAAGCTGCCCGAACAGATCGATGAGAAGACCGGACGTGTGCACACTTCCTATCATCAGGCGGTGGCGGTCACCGGGCGGCTGTCTTCCAGCGACCCGAACCTGCAGAACATCCCGATCCGCACGCCCGAGGGCCGGCGCATCCGCCAGGCCTTCATCGCACCCAGGGGTCATTTGCTGCTGGCTGCCGATTATTCGCAGATCGAATTGCGGATCATGGCGCAGCTGTCGGGCGACGAGGGCCTGAGGCTGGCCTTCCGCGAGGATGGCGACATCCACCGGGCGACCGCCGCCGAGGTTTTCGCAGCCGCGCCGGACCAGGTGACCGCCGACCAGCGCCGTGCGGCTAAGGCGATCAACTTCGGGCTGATTTACGGCATGTCGGCCTTCGGGCTGGCGCGCCAGCTGGGAATCGAGCGCCAGGCCGCCCAGGAATACGTCGCCCGCTATTTCAGCCGCTACCCCGGCGTGCGCGAGTACATGGAACGCACGCGCGCGAACGCACGCGCGCAGGGCTACGTCGAGACCATGTTCGGCCGGCGCCTGTACCTGCCGGACATCGGTTCGCGCGACCGCCAGGCCCAGCAGTACGCCGAGCGCAGCGCCATCAATGCGCCGATGCAGGGCACGGCGGCCGACATCATCAAGCGCGCGATGATCAGCGTGCACGGCTGGCTCGCCACTGCCAAGGCGCCGGCACAGCTCGTCATGCAGGTCCACGACGAGCTGGTGCTCGAGGTCGCCAAATCGGCGGTCGAGGAAGTGCGTCGCGAGGTCGTAAAGATCATGTGTAGCGCGGCCGAGCTGTCGGTACCCATCAAGGTGGATACCGGTGTCGGCAGGAACTGGGACGAGGCCCACTGACGGTCGCAGCCGGAACTTTTGCGAAGCGGGCCTTTCTAAGATTCTGAGCGCCGTGAGACGCTCCCCGCTTGCCTCCCTGAGCGGGTTGCCCGGGTGGCATCCCCAAACCGGGTTTGTGGCCCGGCGATCCATCCGGATCGCCGGGCATTTTCTTATGCCTGGGGCGCTTGCCGCAGGGTCCGACCCGCCAGCATCGCCCCAAGCGCCCCGCGCGCCGCATCCACGCCCTCGCCACTGACGGCCGAGAAAAGCTGCGCGGCCGCCCGCTCCCCCAGCAGCGCGCGCGTCTGCTTCAGCACCTCGCGCGCCTCATTGCGCCCCAGCTTGTCGGACTTGGACAGCAGCACCTGCGCCGGCCGGCCCCGGGCCGCGGCATAGTCCAGCATGACCTGGTCGCTCTGGCCGAACCCGCGGCGGCAATCCACGATGATGAACAGTCCCGCCAGCGAGTCGCGCGACGCGAAAAATGCCTCGATCAATCGGCCCCAATGCGCGCGCATCGCCACCGGCACATGGGCAAAGCCGTAACCCGGCAGGTCCACGAGGCGCCTGCCGGGCTCGAGTTCAAAAAAATTGATCAGCCGGGTCCGGCCGGGCATCTTGCTGGTCCGGGCCAGGTCGCGCCGCCCGATGATGGCGTTGATCGCACTCGACTTGCCGCTGTTCGAGCGGCCCGCGAATGCGACCTCGGCGCCGGAATCGGCGCCGAATCCGGCCGGCGCATCGGCACTCGTCAGGAATCCGGCCCTGGGGTAATGAGACATCGTGAAGTGGACGGCAGCACCGGTGGCTTGCGTATAATTCCGGGCTCGTCGGCGGGCAGTCTAACAGCTACCCGGATCACCCGCCTGCAGCCGTCCTGGAGAGACCCGCCGATGAAAATGACTGGTGCCCTGTCCTGCTCCGCGCTGATGCTGTGCGCATTCGCGGCGCCGGCATTCGCGGGCGATGCCGCGGCCGGAGCGGCAAAATCGGCCGTTTGCGGAGCCTGCCATGGCGCCTCCGGCAACAGCAGCAACCCCGAATGGCCGAACCTGGCGGGGCAGCATGAGGGCTATATCGCCGCGCAGCTGGCGCTCTTCAAGCGGGGCGCACGCGACAATGCATTGATGATGCCGAATGCTTCAGCGCTCACGGACCAGGACATGATGGACCTTGGTGCGCACTTCGCCGGCCAGGCCCCGGCCGGGCTCGAGGCGGATCCGTCAAATTACAAGGCGGGCGAAAGGCTTTATCGCGGCGGCGATGCCGACCGCGGCGTGCCGGCCTGCATCGCCTGTCACGGCCCACAGGGCAAGGGCAATGGGCCCGCGAAATACCCCGCACTCCGGGCCCAGCATGCGGTCTACACCTACAACCAGTTGAAGGCATTTGCCGAGGGCAGGCGCCGCACGCCTGACAATGACATCATGCAGGTGATCGCCTCCAAGTTGACGGACGAGGAAATGCGCGCGGTCTCCTCTTACACCCAGGGCCTGCGCTGAACCGACCGATGGAGCAACGACCGATGATCAGACTGCTGATTTGCGCGCTCGCCGGCACGCTGTTGCTGGCCGCCTGCGGCAAGCAGCCTGCCGCGCCGGACGCGCAGCCTCAGGCCGAGGCAGCACCTGCCGCGCAGCATTCCGCTGCGGCTCCCGAGGCAGAGCCACCGCAGCCCGCCGGGGAACCGAAGGATCCCACGGGCAGCAGCGATGGCGAAACGGTCGAGGCCACGACAGTCGCGACCAGTCCCGTTGCGGCTGCGGTCGCAGCCACTACGCCGGCGCCCGCAGCGGCCGTATCGTCACTGTGGAAAGAGGGCGAGAATTTCACCGTATTCCCGGTTGCACAGCCGGTCAGCACGCCGCCCGGCAGCGTCGAGATCGTCGAGGTGTTCTGGTATGGCTGCGCGCATTGTTATGCGCTGGAGCCGCAGCTCGAAGCGTGGGAGCGCAGCAAGCCGGCCTGGCAGCAGTTGAAGCGCCTGCCCGTCATCTGGAACGAGGTCACGCGAGAGGACGCGCGTCTGTATTTCACGATCGAGGGGCTTGGCCTCATCGACAAGCTGCATCCTGAGGTGTTCCGGGAACTGCATGTCCGTGCGCGGCCGCTGACCGTCGTCGCCAACAACCGGGTGGACACTGCGGCAACGGAAGCGGCGGCCCGCAAGTTCCTGCTGTCGCACGGCGTTTCGGCCGAGGACTTCGGGCGCTTCTACCGTTCATTCTCGATTGAGAACAAGCTGCGCCAGGCCGAGAACATGTCGCGTCGCTACATGCTCGATCACACGCCGATGATCATCGTGCAGGGCAAGTACGTGACCGACATCAGCATGGCGGGAGGACCGGACAAGCTGTTCCAGCTCATCAACGACCTGGCGACCCGCGAGCGCGGCGCCTCCTGACCGGATGCTGCCGTGCTGAACTGCTTCGTTCCCGGCACCCAGGGGCTCGATCGCCTGGATCCGCCGCCGGCGGATATCCCGGAGACCTGCGTCTGGGTTGACCTGCTGGAGCCCACGCTCGCCGAGGAGCGCGCGGTCGAGCGCCTGCTCGCGATCGACGTGCCCTCGCGTGAGGAAATGCGCGAGATCGAGACTTCAAACCGCCTCTACGAGGAGAACGGCACGCTGTACATGACGGCGACCGTGGTCACGAAGATCGACACCGATCGCCCGGAATCGGCGGCCGTGACCTTCATCCTCACGCACAACCGGCTGATCACGAATCGCTATGTCGATCCGCTGCCATTCCGTCGCTTCGTCGCCTATGCCGAGCGTCATCCACTGGCCGCCACGGCGGCCCCCGGCATCCTCGCCGGACTGCTCGAGTCCATCATCGAACGCACCGCAGATGTGCTCGAGCGCGTGGGCGTCGGGCTCGATGACCTGTCGGCCAGCGTATTCGGGCCGGACCCGAAAGGCGGGACGCGCGCCCGTGACCTGCGCGGCGTCATGGAACGCATCGGCCGGGATGGCGACCTGACGTCGAAGGCCCGCGAGAGCCTGGTGACGCTCGCGCGCCAGCTGACCTTCATCCAGCAGTCGACTGCGGTCCAGATGCCGAACGAGCTGCGCTCGCGTTACCGCAGCATGTCGCGCGACGTGCTCGCGCTCTCCGATCACGCCTCGTTCCTCGCCAACAAGTCGAGTTTCATGCTGCAGGCGACACTCGGCCTGATCAACATCGAGCAGAACAACATCATCAAGATATTCTCGGTCGCGGCGGTTGCGTTCCTGCCGCCGACGCTGATCGCGAGCATCTACGGCATGAACTTCCATTTCATGCCGGAGCTCGCCTGGCCACTGGGCTATCCGCTCGCGTTGCTGATCATGGTGATCTCGGCCGTGTTGCCATACGTCTATTTCCGCCGCCGGGGCTGGTTGTAGTCCAACGCCTGCCCGCGACTGCGGCGAGAGACAAGCCCTGAAAATCGCCAAGGAAGCCCGCGTCATGTTTTCAACGCTGCGTGTGGCGGTTCTTCGCCTTCTTCGAGGCCCTGTCACTGCCGTTACGGCATTGCTGGTGCTTGCCGCCTGCGGCCAGGACGGCCACCAGCAGTTCCCGCCGCCGGATGTCAGCGTCGCGCCCGTCGTGCAGCGTTCGGTGACCGCGTGGGACGACTACAACGGCCACATCGAGGCCACGGAGTCGGCCGAGATCCGCCCGCGCGTGACCGGCCACCTGACCGGGGTGCATTACCGCGAGGGCGGCCTGGTCGAGAAAGGCCAGTTGCTGTTCACGATCGATGACCGCGAGTTCAGCGCGGCTGCGGATGCCGCCCGCGCGGACCTGGTTCGGGCCGAGTCGCGCCTGGTGCTGGCGCAGCAGGAACTCACCCGCGCCGAGGCACTGATCGCCGCGCGCGCCGTGTCGCAGGGCGAACTCGAGTCGCGTCGCGTCGAATTCCAGCAAGCGGAGGCGGACAGGGTCTCCGCCAGGGCGCGCCTGGCGCAGGCCGGACTCAATCTCGGCTTCACGCGCGTGACGGCGCCATTTGCCGGCCGCGCTGGCGACGCACTCGTCGATCCGGGCAACCTGGTGCAGACCGGCACGACAATCCTGACGACAGTCGTCTCCATCGACCCGGTTTACGTCGCATTCGAGGGCGACGAGCGCGCTTACCTGCGCTATCAGGAACTCGCCCGCGCCGGCAGTCGCCAGAGCTCCCGCGACGCCCGCAATCCAGTGCAGGTCGGGCTCGCCGACGAATCGGGTTACCCGCACGCGGGTGAAATGGACTTCGTCGATAACAAGCTCAACCCGGCCACCGGCACGATTCGCGCGCGCGCCGTGCTGCCGAATCCGGATGGCGCGCTCACGCCGGGCCTGTTCGCACGCGTGCGGTTGCTCGGCGAGTCACAGAAAGACGCGCTGCTGATCCACGAGCAGGCCGTGCTGACCGACCAGGATCGCCGGTACGTCTATATCCTCGGCAAGGGCAACACGGCGGAAAGAAGGGACGTGAAGCTCGGGCCGCAAGTCGAGGGCCTGCGCATCGTCGAGTCCGGCCTCGCGCCCGGCGACAGGGTCATCGTCAATGGCATGCGCAAGATCTTCTTCGCGGGACAGCCAGTCAGTCCGCGCGAGGTGCCGATGAACGATCCGGACCAGCCGGCGCCCGCGCCAGCCGGCAAGCCGCCACCCGCGGCCGGCTGAGTCCCGTGTCGAAGCACACCGACTTTTCGCGGATCTTCATCGACCGTCCGATTCTCGCGACCGTGCTCTCGACGCTGATCCTGCTCGCGGGCCTGATTGCGATCCCGAACCTGCCGATCAGCGAGTACCCGGACGTCGTGCCGCCTTCCGTGCAGGTCATTGCCAACTACCCGGGTGCGAACCCGAGCGCCATCGCCGACACCGTGGCCGGGCCGATCGAGGAGGCGGTCAACGGCGTCGAGAACATGATCTACATGAAATCGACGGCGAGTTCGGACGGCCAGATGAACCTGGCCGTGACCTTCAAGGGTGGCACCGACATCGACCTCGCTGCCGTGCAGGTGCAGAACCGCGTCGCCCAGGCTCTGCCGCGCCTGCCCGAGGCAGTGCGCCAGCTCGGCGTCACCACGATCAAGGCGTCTTCGACGCTGACCATGGTCGTGCACCTCATATCGCCGGACGGCCGCTACGACGCGCTCTACCTGTCCAACTTCGCAAGCCTTCGCATTCGCGATGAACTCGCGCGCCTGCCGGGTGTCGGGCAGGCGGTCGCCTTCGGCATCGGCAACTATGCGATGCGCATCTGGATCGACCCCGCGAAGGCCGCGGCGCGCGGGCTCACGGCCAGCGACCTCGTGCGCGCGATTCGCGAGCAGAATGTCCAGGTTTCCGCCGGCGTCATCGGCGGGCCGCCGACCCCGGACGGCGCGGTCATGCAGATCTCGGTGAATGCCCAGGGCCGGCTGGCTTCACGCGAGGACTTCGGCGAGGTCGTCGTCAAGGCGAACGGGGCCGAGCTGACGCGCCTGCGTGACGTGGCGCGCATCGAACTCGGCGCCAACAGCTACGCCGTCCGTTCCCTGCTCAACAACGAGGACGCGGCCGCGATCGCCATCTTCGAGGCGCCCGGCGCCAATACGATCGAACTGTCGAATTCCGTCCGTGCGCGCATGAACGAACTCTCCGGGAGTTTTCCGGAAGGCGTGCAATGGTCGGTCGTTTACGACCCGACCGTGTTCGTCCGGGATTCGATTCGCTCGGTCATCACGACGCTGCTCGAGGCCATCGCGCTCGTCGTTGTCGTCGTCGTGTTGTTCCTGCAGACCTGGCGCGCGTCGCTGATCCCGCTGATCGCGGTGCCGGTATCCATCGTCGGCGCCTTTGCGGTGCTCTGGCTGCTCGGATTCTCGATCAACGTGCTGACGCTGTTCGGCCTCGTGCTCGCGATCGGCATCGTCGTCGACGATGCGATCGTCGTGGTCGAGAACGTCGAGCGCCATATCGAGGATGGTATGACGCCGCGCGACGCCGCACACAAGGCCATGAGCGAAGTGTCGGGACCGATTGTCGCGATCACGCTGGTGCTGTCCTCGGTGTTCGTGCC
>JAHFSF010000026.1 GCA_023265875.1 Gammaproteobacteria bacterium
TGGTAGGCGCCCGGCGTGACGCCGAAGGTACGCTTGAAGTGGCGGGTGAGATGGCTCTGGTCGGTGAAGCCCGTGGCCGCGGCGACGGCACTGAGCGGCAGGCAGGCGCCCACCATGAGACGTGCCTGCTCGAGCCGCCGGGCGATCAGGTACTGGTGCGGAGGGATGCCGGTGATGGTCTTGAACAGCGAGATCAGGTACCGCTCGTGCAGGTGCACGGCGTCCGCCAGCTCGGCGACGTGCACCTCGGTCTCGTAGGCGCGGTCGAGGATCAGGCGGATCCGGCGTACGGCCCGGTGACTCTCGACGTCCGGCCGGGGCATCAAAGTCGCGCCGGCGCCCGTGGCGAGGTACCCCGTCAGCGTGTCGGCCAAGGCACGGATCTGTTCGCCGGGCGAGGTGGCCTCCTGCAGCTTGCGCACCAGCGTGTCCAGCAGCGGCCGTACGCTGGTGCGGGTCGCGACGCGCGGCAGCGTGGCGAGATCGAGGCCGCGGCACGCGGCGATGGCCGGCAGGATCTTCTCCGGCACGTGCAGGGAAACGAAGCTGAAAAGCGCGTCGCGACGGGAGCCACCGGCGTGCAGCTCGCGCGGCGCGATCAGGAAAGCGTCGCCGCCATCGACGTCCCAGGTGTGGTTGCAGTAGGTAACGTCGGCCGAGCCCGACAGCACCCAGGTGATCTCGAGCGGGTCGTGCAAGTGATGGTGGTAGTGGTGCACGTGCCTACCACGCGAGATGAGCTCCAGGCCGGGAAAGAAGGTCGAGCCCCAGCGCAGGAAGCCCCCCTTGTCGTCCATGTCACGACCCGGCCCGGCGTCACGGGCGTCTGCATGATGCCTTGCACGCATCGCCAGAATCCCCCCAAGGATGCCGCCGTGCCGGTGGGCGGCGCCAGCATGTGCGCCACGTCCATCCGAGAAACGTACTAGAACGTTCCCGCTCCGGCACTCTATCGTATAGTAATGCAGTTCCCACCCGATCGTGCGAGCGCAATGATGCCTGCGGCCATGCGGCAGTACGGGATCGGGTCGCGGGCATGGCTGGAGGTCCGGTGATGGCCCTGGACCCGCAAACGCAGGCACTGCTCGAGAGCATGCGGGCGGCTGGTGCGGCGGCCCTGTGCGACCTGCCCGTCGCTCAGGCTCGCATCGTGCTCGCCGAGATGAGTCGCCGCCTGGACCTCGATTCGATCGAGCTGCCGGAAGTGACCGACTGCCGGGTGCCCGTGGACGGCGCGTCGATCGGCGTCCGCATTTACCGGCCACGGCCCCGCGGGCCGGTGCTCCCGCTGCTGATCCTGTACCACGGCGGTGGCTTCGTCGCCGGCGACCTCGAAACGCACGACCGCGTGGCGCGCTACTACGCCCGCGAGGCCGACGCGGTGGTCGTCAGTGTCGACTACCGGTTGGCGCCCGAGCATTGCTTCCCCGCCGGCGTCGAGGATTGCTACGCCGCAGTCGTCTGGGCCGCTGCGCACGCCGGCGATTTCGGCGCCGACGGCACGCGTCTCGCGGTCACCGGCGACAGCGCCGGCGGTAACCTAAGTGCCGTCGTCTGCCAGCTCGCACGCGCGCGTGGTGGCCCGGCCATTGCCTTCCAGGCGCTCGTCTACCCGGCCGTGAACCTCGACCCACAGGTCGATTACCCCTCGCGCCTTGAGTTTGCCGAGAACTACTTTCTGACCGGCCGCGATATCGAGTGGGTCACGGCAAACTACTTGGATGACGCCGCGATTCAGTGTCGGGATCCCCGCGCCTCGCCGATCCTGGCCGGCGACCTCAGCGGTCTGCCGCCGGCGCTGGTCGTCACCGCGGGATTCGACCCGCTGCGCGACGAGGGCCGCGCCTACGCCAACCGGCTCGCCGCCGCCGGCGTCGCCACCGAGTACCGCTGCTTCGAGGGCACGATCCACGGCTTTACGTCCTTTGCCGGCGTTCTCGACGCCGGCCGCGAGGGTCTCGCGCTGGTCGCCGACCGGCTGCGTACTGTGCTACGTGGCCGGACCTGACTGGCCGCCACCTGCCGGATCACTACCGGGAAGGAACCTGCGATGACCGACACTGTTTCCGGCGTCCTGCTGAAGATCCTCAAAAAGCACGGCATCCGCCACGTGTTCGGCCTGCCCGCAGCGCAGCTCGGTCTGGTCATGGACGGGGCCGGGCGCGACCCGTGGTTCACCTATATGACCACGCGCCACGAGGAAGCGGCTGGCCACATGGCGCATGCAGTCGCCAAGACCACCGATTCGATGGCCGTGTGTTTCGGCACCGTTGGGCCGGGTTGCACCAACATGGTGCCGGGCGTGGCGGCCGCGTACGCGGACAATGTGCCGTTGCTGGCGCTGACACCGGACAATCAGTCGTATCTGATCGAGCCGAACCGCGACCTGCTGCAGAGCGCACAACAGCTGAAGCTGTACAGCGCGATCACCAAGTGGAACGCGTGCGTGCGCCAGCCGCAGCGCGCGCCAGAGCTGGTGGAGCGGGCGCTGCACCTGGCTCGCACGGGGCGCCCGGGGCCGGTACACCTGGACATCCCGTGCGATATCGGTGCAGCGCCGTGCACACATGACCTGGATAGCATTCCGAGCATCGGGCTGCCGCGACCGGCGCCATCGGACCCCGAGCTGGCGGGGCTGGTGGATCTCGTGCGCGGCGCCGTAAGACCGGTGCTGGTCGCCGGTGGCGGGGTGGTGCGCTCGGGAGCAACCGAGCAGTTCCGCGAGCTGGTGCATCGTACCGGCTTCGCCGCGATCACGACCTGCAACGGCTACGGCGTCGTTCCGGCCGATGCTCCCTCCTACCTCGGCGGCGCTGGCGTGTTGGGTGGCCGCGGGTTGGTGCGCGCGCTGCAGGAGGCGGATCTGATCGTGGCGGTCGGCTGCAAGTTCTCGAGCTTCATGCCGGTGAACAAGCCGCCGGCGTATCCAGTACCCGCGGGCCAGAAGATCGTCCAGATCGACATCGATCACGAGGCGCTCGGCAAGAACGCACCGCTTGCCCTCGGCCTGGTTGCCGACGCGCGGGCCTGTCTGGAAGCCCTGAATACCGCTCTGGGCCGCAGCCCGACGCGGGCGGCCGCCGGCTGGCTGAAAGCCATGCTGGAGGAGAAGAGGCATTACCGGGCAGAAGTCGAAGCGATCGCGGACGCAACCTTTACGCCCGGCACCGGCTTGCTCAACGAAGCGGCGATAGCGCGCGCGGTCTCGCGCCTGGTCCCCGACGACGCGATCCTGGTGTTCGACGGCGGGCAGGCGATGGAGTGGTCGCACACGTTCATGCAGCCCAGCCATCCGCAGCGCTTCGTGTTCAATCCGGGCATGGGCCACCTCGGGATGGGCCAGCCCTTCGCCAACGGTGCCAAGGCGGCGCATCCCGATCGGCCCGTCGTCCTCATCACCGGTGACGGCGCTATGGGCTGCACGGTGCAGGAACTCGAGACGGCGGCCCGCTACGGGCTCAACACCATCACCGTCATCATGAACGACTCCTACTGGGGCATGTACCGGCCGCTGGGCGAGATGCTCGCCAACGACAATTTCGGAACCCGGCTAACCCAGGTGGATTTCAGCCAGGTCGCGCGCGGCTTCGGCTGTCTTGGCGAGCGGGTCACGCGGCTCGAAGACCTGCCCGGGGCCTTTGGGCGCGCCCGCGAGGCGGGCCGCCCGGCGGTCATCGACGTAATCTGCGACTTCACGCCGCATCCGATGGACGGCTTCTGGCCGCAGGTCGTACTGGCGGGCATCAACTTCATGCCGGCCGGGGGGTGAACGACTGGCCGTGCTAGCTGAGTTTTGTCCAACACTTCCGGTCCCGCGTCGTCTACTGTCGATTGGCCGTGCTATGCCCATGTCAGGCGGTGTATGGGTATGTCCGCCGCCACGAAGCCCGGCGGTGCGGCCACCGGAAATGACCGGTGCCGGGGCGGTGGCGGCGTCGTAGTCAGGCAGTTCAAACGACCCGCAGCCCGCACTGCCCCGGGCAGTGCGGGCAGCAGAGTATCAAGGGGGACGGCCATGGTATCTCGTATGCGCAACAACGTGTCCGGCGCCGGGGTCGCGCTGGCAGCCGCGTTTCTTGCCGGACTCAGTGCCGGACCCGCAAGGGCGCAGGTCCTCGAGGAGGTCATGGTCAGCGCACGCAAGGTAACGGAGTCGCTGCAGGAAACGCCGGTCGCGGTATCGGTGCTCTCAGGCGACGACCTCACTGCGCGCAGCATTGTCCAGCTCAAGGACGTGCAGGGCATCGCGCCCAACCTGACGTTCTTCCCGAGCGGCATCATGGGGGAGAGCTCCGGACAGGTGTACATCCGCGGTGTCGGCCAGTTCGATTACTTCGTTACCGCCGACCCCGGCGTGGGCATCTACATCGACGGGGTGTACCTGGGCCGCAGCCTCGGCAGCATCCTCGACATCGTGGACGTCGAACGCATAGAAGTGCTGCGCGGGCCGCAGGGCACGCTGTACGGCAAGAACACGGTCGGTGGCGCGATCAACGTCATCACGCGTAAGCCGGGTGACGAATTCGAGGGGTATCTGGACCTCAAGACCGGCAGTTACAGCCGTGTCAACGTCCGGGGTGGTCTCTCCGTCCCGATCGTCCCGGGCGAGCTTGACGCCAAGTTCGCAGCGAGCACGCGCAACGCCGACGGCTTCGGCAAGCGGCCGCTGGTCGGCGACGAGGCGGGCGACCAGCACACAGATGTGTTCCAGACCCAGTTCAGCTGGACGCCGCGTGAGGACCTGCGGGGTCTCCTGTCGTTCGACTACACCCGCACCGACCAGAAGCTCGGCCAGCATCACGTCGAGGCGTTCACCGGCTCAGGTCTGGCCGGTCTGAACAACGCGCTCGCCGGGCCGCTCGCGCCGCTGCACAACGTGCCGATGGTCCCGTTGGACGACCGCTGGTTCTCGCCCAACCCATTCGTTGATTTCGGTACCGGCAGCAATTTCCTGAAGGTCGATATCTGGGGGGTGTCGACAGTCGTCGACTGGAATGCCGGGCCAGTCGCGATCAAGTCGATTACCGCCTACCGCCGCCTGCACGAGAAGATCGGGATCGACCCGGACGGCGCGCCGACGCAGATGATCGACGAGTTCGACGACGTCCATCAGAGGCAGTTCAGCCAGGAGCTGCAGCTGAGTGGCCTGGCGTTCCAGGACCGCCTGAAGTGGGTCTCCGGCCTCTATTACATGAAGGAGAAGTCGGACTCGGACGTGCTGTTAATAGTAGCGGCGGAGATCTTCCCGGCACTGGAAGGCCTGCCGGCGGCAATCCTGCCGCTCGGTCCGTGGCCGTGCCCGCAGCCGCCGGGCTCGCCGCTGCCGTGCCTGGGCGGCGCGGGCAACCCGTTCAACGTCATATTTGATCTGCCGCAACACAACGAGCTGACCCAGACGACCGACAGCTACGCCGCGTATATGCAAGGCACCTATGCCTTCAACGAGAAGTTGAGTGGTACGCTGGGTATGCGCTACACGCGCGACCAGAAGGACTTCGAAGTCTCGTCGCTGCGCCTGCGCACGCCGATCCCGCTGCTGCCGCTCAGCCAGCAGAGTGATACGTGGAGCGACACCTCTGGCCGCGCCGGCCTCGACTATCAGGCGACCGACAGCCTGCTCCTGTACCTCACGGTCGCCCAGGGATTCAAGAGCGGCGGCTTCAACGGCCGCGCCCGCAACGTCGGCGAGCTGGAGGGTTACGGTCCGGAGACGCTCCTCAGCTACGAGATCGGCCTGAAGTCGGAGTGGCTCGACCGCCGTGTACGCCTGAACCTGGCGGCGTTCTACAACGAGTACAAGGACGTGCAGCTCACCGAGCAGCGCCTGGATCCAGCCACCGGGACGCAGACGATCGTCACACAGAACGCCGGCGATGCCGAGATCAAGGGATTCGAGGCGGAGTTCGAGGCGGTGCCCGTCGAGCATCTGCGCCTGAACGCGTCGGTCGGTTACCTGGATGCCGGGTACACCAGGATCGCCCCGGAGGCGGCGGCGACCGGCCTGACCTTGCAGCACAAGCTCATCGGCACGCCCGAGTGGACGGCCTCGGTTGGCGCCGAGTACGGCATTCCGGTGTCCGACCGGGGCACGCTCTCGCTGCGGGCCGATTACAACTACCGCGCCAAGACCTACTTCGACATCCTCAACGAAGAAACCGTCGCCCAGGCTGCCTACGGGCTGGTCAACCTGCGCATGGCCTTTGACAGCGCCGATGGCAACTGGACAGTGGCCACGGGCCTGACCAACGCGACCGATGAGCGTTATCGTTCTTCAGGAGTGAGTGTCGGCGACTCGCTGGGGTTCACGGTTGGCTGGTATGGCCGCCCGCGGGAGTGGTTCCTGCAGGGTATCTACCACTTCTGAGGAGCGCGCGGTGCCCCGTGTGCGACACCTTGGTCTCAGGTCGGCTCTCATCGCCGCAGCGACCCTGTGTGGCTCCGCCGCGGCCGCCGATGAGCGACTTCCCGCCTACAGTGAACCGCTGCACGGCGAAAGGGTGATCTCCTTCCACGCCAACATGGCCCACCACGGCATCGCCATCACGCATGGGGGTACGGTCGGCCTGGGGACCTTTCCGCCGGGCATCCCGCCGTTGTCGGAGCCGGCGATCAGCAACGGCCTCATGCTGAATCTGAAATTCGCCGACGCCGACGGCAACGTCATCGGCTTCGGCGGCGAGTTCGAGGTGTTTCCGGAGGGACAGTCGCCGGCGCGCGCAGAGGACGTGCGCTGGCAGACCGGCTGGGTCGTCGTGATCCCGGCGCGCGGCATGATCTTTCTCGAGCAGATTGAGCACTCGGGCGGCCTCGGTCCGCGGGTCATCCAGAAGACGAAGGAAACGGGCGTCGACTGGGTGGGCGACTGGTGGATCACGACCACGGTGGGCCCGCTAAAGAGCGGTCGCGGTCGCATCGTCGGCGGCACGGGGGAGTTCGCGGACATCCGCGGAGAATTTGTCGAGATCGATCATCTCACCCGCTTCACGGTCGACGGCCGCATGGAACTCGACCTGGAGCTGCGTCTGTTCGTCAATTGACATTCAGATCGCGGGATCACCGGCGCCCCCACGAGTGGTTTCCGCAGGCCAATTACCGCCACTGCACCGGTTCCAGCAACAGAGGATCAGCCATGACCAAACTGGGCAATTTCGTCATCTGCGCCGTTCTCGCCGCCAGCCCTCCAGCGCAGGCCGCGGAGAAGCTCGTGCTCGACCTCGACATGGACTCGGACCTTCTGTCACTCGTTCATAACATCGATGGGTTCCTGTTCACTCCCACCATGAACTTTTCGGCTGACGTGCCCGGTAATCTTGCCCGCGCGTTTCTGGCGGAGCCGCTGAAGAATCATCTCTCCGCGACGACGCTGGTGAAGATCGACGGCAAGCTGGCGGGCTTTGCGACCGAGCAGGAGATCCTGGTTGACGATCCTGCAACAGGGCATCTGATTGCCGAATCCGCATGGCTCATCACGCTCAATTATCCCGGCGCCACCGGCTTTCTTGCGGCCAAGCAAACGGAAAACGCCGGACCGGTGTTCGCGCTGGTACAACAAGTGATGCAGAACCCGGGCGGCCCATGGGAGGATCGCTTTCAGCGCTTTCTCTCGACGACAGGAACCGCAAGGGTGCAGATCGCCGTCAACGATCTTGCCGCATACCAGGGCGGCCGCTTCGAGGAATACAATTTCGTGAACCCCGCTGATTTAGGGAAATACAAGCGCTTTCGAGCCAAGATTCAGTTCGTCATTTACCCGCCGGAGTGACGCACCGGCTGCGACCCTCGCGCTAGATGCGCACCACCCGCGCGTTGGCCACCGGCTCATACAGCGCCATCACGTCGTCGGCACGCCGCGCCAGCACCGCGCGCTGGTTCAGGTAGCCCTTGTCGGTGATCTCGCCCGCATCGGCGTTCGGCGGTTCAACCAGCACCAGCGCGCGCGTGGGTGCCTCCGACGAGCCGCGTCCGCTGGCGCGCATCGCAAGCAGCCCATCGCGGATGCGCTGGGCCAGCATTTCCGCGCCCAGTTCCTTGGCCTGGAGCGTGGGAAAGATCAGCAGGCCGACTTCCTCGCGGTCGTGGCCGGTGACCACTGCATCGGCGGCCAGCGGGCTCAATGCGCTGATCGCACGCAATCGCAGCGTGCCCACCAACACCCAAGTGCCGGTCGTCAGCTTGAAGTCCTCGGCCACGCGGCCGTCGAAGGCCACACCCTGCTCGGGGTGCTGTTCGTCCATCAGGCGCCCCGCGTCGCCGATCATGTAGAAACCGTCGGCGTCGAACGCCTTCGCTGTGAGTTCGGGCGCGTTGCGGTAGCCCGGGAACACGGTGGGTCCGCGCACACGCATTTCGAGCTTGCCGGCGATTGGCACGAATTTCAGCTCGATGCCCGGCAGCGGGGCGCCAATGCAGCCGGCGCGGTCCATTCGCCAGTGCACACTGGTGACGGCCGGGGACGTCTCGGTGGCACCCCACGACGAGGTGAACCATACGGGCCGCACGTCGGGACTGGTGCGCACGCGGCGCGCCACGCCTTGGAGCCGCTCCCACACGCTCTGCGGCAGCGCGGCGCCAGCGTAGAACACGGCTTCGAGCCGCCGAAACACGTCCCGCGCGGTGGCTTCATCGCCTTCCAGAAATGGCAGCAGCATGTCGAAGCCGCGCGGCACGTTGAAGTAGAAGTTCGGTTTCACCTCACGCAGGTTCTGCACCGTCTTTTCGATCAGCCCGGGCACGGGGCGGCCTTCGTCGACATGGATCGAGCCGCCGTGGGCCAATGCCATGTTGAAGTTGTGGTTGCCGCCGAATGTGTGGCTCCACGGCAGCCACTCCAGCAGGTTCAAACGTTGCCGGTTCAGGAACGGCCACACCTGCGCCATCTGCTGCTGGTTGGCGGTGAGCATGCGGTGCGTGTTGATCACTACCTTGGGCGCACCGGTCGAGCCGCTGGTGAGTAAGTACTTGGCGTGGTGGTCGGGGCGAATGGCCTCGAAGGCCTGCAATACCGCCGGGGTTTCGGTGGCCGCCATCAAATCGGCGAATGGCAGGGCGCCGGTAAAGACGGTCGCGTCGCGGCTGAACACTACTGGAGCCTTGACGGTCGCGGCCCGAATCCCGGCGCCGTAGACGGCCGGGTCCGATGCATACACCAGCCCAGGGCGCAATGCATCGAGGATGGTCCTGATCCTGCTGTAATCCTTGGTCTGACGGCAATACGCGCTTGACACCGTGCACACGGCGCGGCCGATGTGCATCGCCGCCAGCGCCAGCAGCGCATGGTCCACTGAGTTGTCCGACAGCACGACCACCGGTTGCGCGGTATCGACCCGCAGTTCGAGCAGGGCCTGTGCGATGCGGCCGACCTGTTCGCGCACCTGCCCGTAGCTCAGGCGCCGCCAGCCGGCGCTGTCGTCGCGCTCGGCGAGGAACAGCGCGTCGGGCGTGGTCGCGGCCCAATGCTCAAGCCAATCGCCCACGCAGCGCACATGCGGCTGCAGCACGTCGGCGGAGCGCAGGATGAAGCCGCCGCGGGCCAGGTTTTCACGGATGACGCGCGGCGTGGCGAGCGAGCCCGCATCGCCAAATAGTTCCAGTGTCATCGAGGTTTCCGACTCAGGGTGCAGATCGCCGTCAACGATCTTGCCGCATACCAGGGCGGGCGCTTCGAGGAATACAACTTCGTGAACCCCGTTGATTTCGGGAAATACCAGCGCTTTCAAGTCAAGATTCAGTTCGTCATCTACCCGCCGGAGTGGCGCGCCGGCTGCCACCCCTGATCAAGCCACAGGCTGCAGGCCCGAGGCGATCATGGCCTGTCGCAGCTGCGCCCGCTGCCAGCCAAACAGCGTCAGCTTCGGCAGCCGGAGTTCTCCGCCGGTGAGCCCGAGCAGCGCGTCACAGTGCTTCCACTGCTCGAAATTGTACATGCCCATCTGCGCGCTCGGCAGCGCGATCGAGAGAATCGCCTTGCGCAGTGGATCCATCTTCCAGTAGAGCTCGTTCGCCTCGTCCATTCGTCCCGCCCGTATCAGATCGAACAGCCGCACCGAACGCGGATTCGTCGCGGTCTGGCAGTTGTGCCAAGGCGCGGCTCCGGACCATTGCATTCCGTACTTGCGGATCATCGTCGGCCAAGCGTCGTCGAACGGGTAGCTGATCAGTAACCGCTCGCCGAACAGGCGGAAGCATTCGTCGAACCACGTCCACTCGAGTACGCCGATCTTCATGGCGATGACGTTGTCGAGGTCCGCGATACGCGCCAGCGTCCGCGCCGAGACTCGATATGGGGCCGGGAAATCGTTCTTCACGGACGGAAACAGGATGACGCCCAGGCGTGTCGCGTCGCAGATCGCCTTCGTGAACTCGTAGATTTCTTCCTCCGAGCGCGGGCGGAAGTTGGTCGGATAACTGATCATCACGCTGTGGCAGCCGACCGCCTCGGCGTAGCGCGCCATCCCGATGTTGTCCTCGAGCGTGTAGTAGCGCAGGTTGAGCGTGACGCCGACCTTACCGCGGGCCTCGTCCACGCACCACTCGACGAAGCGCTTGTCCTCCTCCCTCGTTGTGCCCGCCTCGCCGCCCGATACGAGTGTCACCGCAAAGAATCCCTGCGGCAGCAGCATGCGCATGTCGTGGCGAATACCGGCCTCGTCGAGCTCGAGTGTGTCGGGCGTGAAGCACGGCAGGATGGTGGTATCGAGTCCCTGGTAAGCCACTCGGGCCCACTCCTTCGCTTCAGACTTGTTGTATCGCATGGCAGTGCCCCTTCGGATTGCGTAAGCGAATTTCAGTAAACATGTTGACTTCAGTCCAGCCGACCACACCGGCCCGATCGCGCTGCCGGTGGCACCGGATGAGCACGGTCTCTCAGCGGCGCGCGGGCTTCAGCGCGTAGGCGAGTACATAGTCGCCGGGAGTGGTCTGGTACAGCGCATGCCCGCCGGCAGCGAGGACGACGTACTGGCGGCCGTTGGCGGTGTAAGTCATGGGTGTCGCCTGGCCGCCCGCCGGCAGCTTCGCCAGCCACAGGACCTTACCGGTGTCGGCGTCGAAGGCACGGAACTTGTCATCAAGCGAGCCCGCGATGAACACGACGCCGCCGGCGGTGACAATCGCGCCGCCTGCGCTCGGCGTGCCCCACTCGAGCGGGATCGGCACCGGCAGCAGCTTCTCGATCGAGCCCAGCGCCACCTGCCAGCGAATCGTGCCCCGCGCGAGGTCGACGGCCGTCAGCCGGCCCCAGGGCGGCTCCGTGCAGGGCGCACCGAGCGGCGAGACGAGCATGCTGGTCTCGACGCGGTACGGGCTGCCGCGCTGCGGAAAACTCACGCCGGCGTTGATGTCGATCTGCTTGCTGAGCGTGAGGTCCTCCCGTCCCTTCGGCTCCGCAACCTGCTGCGGCACGAGCCGCACCACGCCCGGCGCGTGCAGCGTATTGACGTAGAGCAGCTGGCGAACGGGATCGTAGGCGCCGCCACCCCAGTTAGCGCCACCCACGAAAGACGGCATGTAGATCGTGCCCTGCAGGCTCGGTGGCGTATAGATCGCGCCGTGGCGCAATGCCTCGATCTTCTTGCGGCACTGCCAGCGGTCGAGCAGCGTGAAGCCCCACGCGTCCTCGGGCGTAATGCCCTGCGCGACCAGTGGTGGCGGCACCGTAGGAAACGGCTGCGTCGGCGACAGCCACTCGCCGTTCACGGCGCCCTGCGGCACGGGCCGCTCCTCGATCGGAAACAGGGGCTCGCCGGTCTCGCGGTTGAAGACGAATACCAGGCCCTGCTTGGTGAGCTGCACGACCGCGGGAATGGTTTTCCCGCTCCGCCGCAACTCGATCAGAATCGGCTGCGCCGGCAGATCGGTGTCCCACAGGTCGTGATGCGTGATCTGGAAATGCCAGACGATCTCGCCACTCGCGCCGCGCAAGGTCACCAGCGAGTTTGCGTAGTGGTTTTCTCCCGGGCGGCTGCCACCGTAGTAATCGGGGCTCGCACTCGAGGTCGGCAGGAATACCAGGTCCCGCTCCTCATCGACGGCCATCGGCGCCCAGACGTTTCCGGCCCCGGTCGTGCGCGCGCTGTCGCCGCGCCAGCTGCGCGCGGCCGGGTCGGCCGGACTGCGCGGCACTGGATCGAACTCCCAGCGAGGAGCGCCGGTGCGCACGTCGAACGCCCGCACCTTGCCGCTCGGTGCGTCTGCCCGCACGCTGTCGCTGATCGCCGAGCCGATCACCACGACGTCGCCGACGACGACCGGGGGCGACGAGAACTCGATGAACTCGTCCCCATCGAGCTTCCGGCCGGGGTCGGGCGCGATCTCGCCGCGGTCGCCGAATCCGCTGCACGCCCGGCCGGTACGCGCATCGACGGCGTACACCTTGAAGGCCCAGGTGCCGTACAGGATCCGGTGCCGGCATTCCGCTCCGGCCGGCGCCGTGCTGTCGATCCACTGGGCTACGCCGCGGCAGCGGGGCATGAACGGAACGACGCCGGGCTTCGCGCCCGTGTTCGGGTCGAACACCCAGCGTTCCTGGCCGGTCGCTGGATTCAGCGCCGCCAGGCGACCCATCGGGGTACACACGATGAGCGCACCGGCGACCAGCATCGGCGTGTCCTGGAATGATTGCTGGCGCGCCAACGCCGCGCCGCGCCGCTCGAGCTCGCCGGTGCGGTAAACCCAGGCGGGTTCGAGATCGGCAACATTGCTGCGATTGATTTCGGCGATGGCAGAGTATCGTGCGCCCGCCTGCGTGGCACCGGGATAGGACAATTCCTGGGCCGGCAGCGTCGAGGCGACGCCGCCGGCGCATATCGCCGCGCATAGCAAGCCCCGGAGGATTCTCCGGCAGCTGGCCAGCCGGCCGACTTCTGCGGTCTTCATCTGCTCCCCCACAGTCTCAGGCCGCGCCGCGCATCTGTCGCCACTTGGCGGTCTGGCGTGCCGCCAGTCGATCGAACAGCGCGGGGGACAGCCGATATAACCACCACATCAGGCGAATTTGCAACGGGAAAACGATGTACTGATCGTTGCGCTCGACGCCGCGCAGGATGGCGAGGGCGGCCGCCTGCGGCGTGACATGCTCGAAGGGCGCGCTGGAAAAAAACCGTTCGCGCGGTAGGTTCACCACAATCGCTGACCCGAAGATCGAGGTGGCGACGCCGCCCGGGCTGACCACACTTACCCGCACGCCGAGCGCCGCGGCCTCCTGGCGAAGCGCGGTAGACAGGCCGACCACACCGAACTTGGCGGCGCAGTAGGGCGTGAACGGCGCCATGGGCATGATGCCCGCAGCTGATGCGGTGTTCACGATATGCCCCGAGCCCTGCCGGACCATGACCAGGTAGGCCGCCACGGTGCCATAAATGACGCCCATGAGATCCACGTCGACTACGCGGTGCCATTGTTCGATGGTGGCATCGCGCGCATCACCGGCAAAGCCGATGCCCGCGTTGTTGAACATGTAGTCCAGCCGGCCGTGCGAGCCGACCATCTCATCGACGAGATCCTGTACCTGCCCGGGCCGCGTCACATCGACGGTCATCGCCTGCGCGCGCCCGCCCGCGGCGCCGATGGCCGCGGCAACGCGCCGGGCCCCGTCGCCATCGCGATCGGCAACCACGATTCTGGCGCCACGCCGGCTGAGTTCCAGGCACAGCGCCTCGCCGATGCCAGAGGCGCCGCCGGTGACGATAGCCGTCGCATCCGTGAAACAGGAGGCCGGCACGGTGCTGTTCCTAGGCCGGGTCGCGATCGTATTGCGACAACGCCATCTTGACGCCGAAGGTAAAGTCCTCGGCCAGCGCGACCTCGTCGAAATTGGACACCCGGAGTTGGTCATCGTGAGGAAATGCGACGCGGCTGCCGGTCATTTTGACGCCGTATCGCGCCGCATCGGCAAGGGCTGTGTTCAGGTCCTTCACCTTGAAAATGACTGCGTACAGCACCGCATCCGCATGCTCGAGGCGTTGCTTCAGCACGAGCGGATCCGGGGGATTCGTCACCCGCAGGGGCTCGGCGACAGGGCTGACGAGTTCGAGGCACTTGTCCAGCGAGATGGCGAGGCGGCAACCAGCCATCTTCGCGGCAGCACCCTCGATTTCGGTGAAGTGCACACCGAGCACGTCGCGGAAGAACGCGAGCGCCCGGTCCATGTCCTTCACACCGATAACGAGCCGATCGATGCCCTCGATTTCCATGCCTCGACTCCCTGATCCGGCCGCAGGCGGCCGGCGGCGAAGAACTCCCGCAGCGTGTTGACGACCAGCTGCTGCGCGTCCCTGCCGGCGTCGATGACGCCGTCAAACAGAAAGAACGGGTGGATGGTCTGCTCGAAGCAGACATAGCGGGCGGGCACGCCGTCGGCCCTGAGGCGTTCGAAGTAGCGGCGATCTTCATCGACGCAGGGGTCGTAGCCAGCGGTGATGACGAGCGCGGCAGGCAGACCCGAGTAGCTTGCCGCATAGATCGGCGAAACCAGCGGCAGACGGGCCTCCCGATCGGGATCGGGCAGGTATAGTTTGCGGAAGAAGGCGAAATCGGCGTGGGAAATAAAGTACTCTCCGCTGCCGAATAGCCGGCGCGAAACGAATTCCTCGCCATCGGTCATCGTGAGCGCCGGATAGACGCTCACCTGAAAAGCGATCGTCGGCCCGCCGCGCTCGCGCGCCAACAGGCAGGTCGTGACCACCAGCGTGCCGCCCGCGCTGTCACCCGCCACGGCGATGCGATCCGCATCGATGCCGAGAGGCGTCGCCTGCTGCGCCACCCAGGCGACGGCGGCGTGGCAGTCCTCGACCGCCGCAGGGAACTTGTGCTCCGGAGCGAGTCGGTAGTCGACGGCGACGACCACGACATCGGCGCCGCGACACACGAAGCGACACACATGATCGTGGGTCTCGAGGTCACCGAGGTAGAAGCCGCCGCCGTGGAAGAACACGACGGCCGGCAACCGCTCGCCAGGGATGGCGGCGCGCGGACGATACACGCGGACGGGCAACTCGCCGCCCGGCCCGGGGATGGAGCGATCCTCCACGGCGTGGACCTCCACCCTGGGTCCGGCCATCTTTGCGGCCATCGCCGTCAGCCCGCGGCGTGACTCCTCGAGCGGAATCTGGTGCGCTGGCCGGAAGCCGGCAGCCGCCAGTTGCTCGACCAGTGTCGCCGTCTGCGCATCGAGAGGTTTCAAGGGCGATCCCCGCGTGCTGCAATCAGAACCGGTAGCTCGCGCTGAGGCCCCACTCACGCGGCCGTCCCGGAGAAACTTCGGTGAAGCCGAAGTCCGAGAAATGCAGGCCGCGCGTGATGTATTCCTCGTCGGTTACGTTGGTAACGAACGCGGTGATCCGCCAGCGCTCGTCCGCCGTCTGGTAGGCGAGCTGCGCATTCAGCAGGATCAGGCCATCCTGAGCGATGTCCTCCTCGTTCTGCGGGTCCTTGTAGGTCTTCGACTTGTACGAGCCATCGAGGCGCGGGATGAGGCTGCCGGCCGCGCCGAGCGGCCACGCGTACTGGAGGCCAGCGTTGACCGTCCACTCGGGCGCATCCGGCAGGACGTTGCCCTTCGACCAGGGGACGCTCGGTTCGAGCTTGGTGTACTCGTTGGTCTGATACCCGACGCCGACCTGGATATCGAAGCCGGTCACGGGTCTCGCGGCCAGCTCCAGTTCAAAACCCCTGATCTCCACCTCTCCGGCATTCTCCACGGTGAGAATGACGTCGGTCGGATTGCTGCCCGGCTGGAAGGACGAGAGTTGCAGGTCCTTGTAGTCATAGAAGAAGAGCGCGCCATTCAAGGTCAGCCGGCGCTCGAGCCACTCGGACTTGAAGCCGACTTCGTAGCTCGTAAGATTCTCCGGGTCGTATGCCTTCAGATGGCTGGCGTCGAACATGCGCGGGTTCCAGCCGCCGCTCTTGAAGCCCCGCGACACCTGGCCGTAGATCATCGCATCGTCGCCGGGACGGTAGTCCAGGCCGAGCTTGGGCGTGAACGCGCTCCAGTTCTCCTGCAGGTTGGTCGGCGGGACGACATACCTTCCGGTCACCGGGCGAACCTCGACGATGAACCACTTTTTGTCCTCATAGGTGAAGCGCGCCCCGGTGTTCAGGCTCAGGCGGTCGGTGATCTTGTAGATCGCGTGCCCGAAGATCGAGTAGCTTTCCGTCTTGATGTGGGTGGCGGGGTCAAGATCGGTCTCCAGAATGAAATTCGCCGGGTTTCCTGCGCCACCGAGACACGGCAACGGCGACCCGTCAGGTTGCGGGCAGGGATACGGACCGAGCGGAATGACGGGCCCGGGGAAGGCTGCGAGCGCATCGAGCATGCCGTGGCCGAAATACACGATGTTGTGGTCATCGCCGCGCTCGCGGAAGTAGTACACGCCCGCGAGCCAGTCTAGCCGGTCGTCGATAGCCAGGCCGGCGAGTTGGAACTCCTGCGCGAGCTGGTTCTGGTGCTGCCGCTGATTGGTCTCGGCGAACGAGAACGGGGTGTTGTCGAGATCGGAGCCGAAATGCAGGGCCATCTGCCGCCACGAGGTGATGGACTTGACGCGGTTCTTGTCGCTGATCTTCCAGTCGACGGTTGCCGACGCGCCCGACACGTCGCCATCGTCCAGCACCGGACCGGTGGCGTTGGTGCGGGTGGCGTCCGTCGAGATGAAACGGCCGTCGAACACCGTGCCCGCGGGCAGCCCCATTTGCGCCGCAAGAAACGGCGCCGCCACGGCATTGAAGAGCTCACGAAAACCGTTCCCCGAGGGATACACCCCCGTGAGCAACGCCATCGAGCCATTCTGGGACCAGGTGGAGTAGTCGGCGGTGACAAGCACGCTGACCGAGTCGTCCGGCATCCAGTCGAAGACGGCACGCGCCGCCTGTCGATCGATGTTGTCGAAATCGCGTCCGTCCAGCAGGCTGTTGCCAATTCCGTCCCGGGTCCGTGACACCAGCGAGAGCTTGCCATTCAGGCGATCCTGCACGACCGGGAAATCGACGCTCAGCTCGCCGTCGATCCGGTTGAATTCTCCGCCGGTGACCTTGGCGACACCCTCGAACTTGCCCGTCGGCCTGGCGGTAACGAGGTTGATCGCTCCCGCGATGGTGTTCTTGCCGAACAGCGTGCCCTGCGGGCCGCGCAGCACCTCGACGCGCTGTAGATCAGCGAGATCCATCATCCCGCCGAGAGTGCGTCCCATGTAGACGCCGTCAAGATAGACGCCGACGCCCGGATCGGTCGGGAAAATAAAGTCGAACTGTCCGACGCCGCGGATGAAGATCGCCGCATTGCTGCCGCCGCCGTCGGCGCGTCCGTTGTTGATTTCCAGATTCGGCGTGAAACGGGCGAGATCCGCGACTCCAATCATCAGGCGATCATCCACCGCCTGCTGGGTGAATGCGGTCACCGATACGGGTATTTCCTGCAGCGACTGCTCGCGCCGCTGGGCCGTGACGATAACCTCGTCGAGCTGCTGCGCCAGGGCCGGGCCGCCGACCGACGCCAGCACGCAGAACATCGCCGGGCCGGCGAGGCGTGAACCGCCGCAGCCTGTTGCATCGCGGGAGAACGAAACATGGAATTGCATGACGAATCCCCCAGGTTGACCCCGCTGCAATACTTCGAACGTTCGTTACATTATAGAACGATAGCTCTATTTTTGCGAGTGGCGCGTCGTTTTCGCCTACACGGAAAGAACTACGACGGTGCAGGACTTCGCATCGGCGGCCTGATCTCCGCCCATGCACTGCGCGAGACCAACGCGCGCGCCCAGCACCTGGCGAGCCCCCGCCTCTCCGCGGAGCTGCTGCACGATTTCAACGACCTGCGCACAGCCGGTGGCGCCGAGTGGGTGTCCCCGGCTCAGCAACCCGCCGGAAACGTTCACGGGAATGCGCCCACCCAGTGTGGTCGCTCCCCCTTCGACCAGCAGGCCACCCCCACCGGGCTCGCACAATCCCAGGGCCTCGGTATGCATGATCTCGGCAATCGAGAAGGCGTCGTGGCACTCCACGACATCGAGGTCGTCCGGCCCGATCCCAGCGCGCTCATAGGCCAGCAGGCAGCCGCGCCGATCCGTTTCCCACCGGGCCAGGTCGACCGGGTTCTCGTAGCTGCCTGAACACTGGATGGATGCGTCGATTCGCACGGCCCGCCGGCGCAAGCGCGCCACCTTGCTGCTCGCGAGCACGACCGCCGCCGCGCCGTCCGCCGTGGGACAGCACTGCAGGCGGGTAATCGGGTCGGCGATCATCGGCGAACCGAGCACCTGCGCCAAGGTGACGGGCTCGCGATACTGCGCCAGGGGATTGTGGGTCGCGTGCCTGCGATTCTTCACCGACACCAGTGCGAGTTGCTCGGCGGTCGTACCGAACTCGTACATGTACCGCCTGGCGCGCAACGCGAAGCTCGCCGGCATGACCAAGCCGAGCTGGGTCTCTATCTCCTTCGATCCGCCGTGCAGCAGGCCGAGCCCGGGCACGGACATTTTTTCGGCACCGACGACGAGCGCGACGTCGAACTCTCCGCTTTGGACGCCATGGACGGCCAGCCACAGCGCGGTCGAGCCCGAGGTGCAGGCGTTCTCGACGTTGACGACCGGGACCCGCCGCACGCCAAGTGCAGCCATGACGAACTGGCCGGCGGTTGTCTCCCCCGTGAGTTGCGGCCCGAGAACGTTGGCGAAATACCCGGCCCCAACCTGCGCGGCTGGCAGCCCCGCGTCCCGCAGCGCGAGGAGAGCCGCCTCCCGGGCAAGCCCGGTGAGGTCCGCCAGCGCAGCGCGCTGGAACGGCGTCATCCCGGCCCCGATAAGAAACACGCCGCTCACGTTGCTGCCACGGCGTCGACGGGCGTGAAATAGGGGCGCAGGCACGGATTGCCGCGCCCATCGTGGCCTAACGGGCTCACCGCGAGCCGCACCGGCACACCGATCTGCAGGCACTCCGGCCGCGCGGCGTCCAGCAGCGAGAATACGCGCAGCCCACAGCTGTCGAGGTCGATGTACCCCACGGCGTACGGAGCCGGCAGGCCGAGAGGCGGCTTGGTTCGCACGACGGTATAGCTGTAGATCCGGCCCCGCGATCCGAGCTCCTGCTCGACTGTCTCCCCGAGGCAGTTCGGGCAGAGGCTCGAGCGCGGAAAGTAGGCGCGATCACACGGCGCGCAGCGGCTGCCAAGCAGCACCGGCAACCCATCATTGCCGCTCACCCCGAAGATACCCGGGGCGAAGGCCGGAAGATCCGCCCGACCCGCGGATGCCCTCACGACCGCACCGCCCCAGACCCGAGCGGGCGCGCCGGGCTCTCGCGATCGAAAGTGTCGGCGGTCACGCCCGCGGCGCGCAATAAGTACTTCTGCACGCGCTCGGTCGGGGTCTTCGGCAATCGCTCGAGG
>JAHFSF010000144.1 GCA_023265875.1 Gammaproteobacteria bacterium
ACTGTCATTCATCAGCCGGACGGCCTCGTCATCATCGGCGACCGGCATGATGCCGGCGACGGGCCCGAAGATTTCCTCCCGCATGACGGGCATCGAATGATCCACGTCGAGCAGGATCTGCGGCGCGAGATAGGGCGTGCCCGCAATGCTCGCCGGGAATTCGCGCTCATCGATCGCGGCGCGCGCGCCTCCCGCAATGCTGGCCGCGACCTGCGCGCGGATCTGCCGTGCCGCCGCCGTCCGCACGACCGGACCCAGTGTCGTCGCCTGCTCGGTTGGATTGCCGAGCACATAGCGGCGCGTCAACTCGACGGCGCCGGCCACGAACTCGTCGTAGCGGCGGCGGTGCACGTAGATGCGCTGGATTCCGCAGCAGGACTGCCCGCTGTTGAAGAAGGCGCCATCCACGAGGTTCTCGATCGCATGCGGAAGATCCGCGTCCTCGCGCACATAGGCCGGGTCGCAGCCGCCGAGCTCGAGGCCGACACCGATGAAGCGGGCTGCCGCCGCGCGCTGTACCGCGCGGCCGCCGTCCACCGAGCCGGTGAAGGCGACGAAATCCACACCCGGGTCGCCGATCAGGCGCGCCGTCTGCCCATGCGAAAGCTGCAGCGCGCGGAACAGGCCGTCCGGCAGGCCCGCCGCGCGCAGGCAGGACTCGAATCGCTCGGCGCACAGCGGCGTCTGCGCCGAGTGCTTCAGCAGCACGGCGTTGCCCGCCATCAGCGCCGGGATCACGCTGTTGACGGCGATCAGGTAAGGATAATTCCAGGCCGCGACCGTCAGCACTACACCGAGCGGCTCGCGCCGCACGAAGCGCCGGAAGCCCTCCTTCGGCCCGGCATCGATGTCGGCCAGCGCATCGCCCGCGATCGCGATCATGTACCGCGCGCGCTCGAGCGTACCGCGCACCTCGTTCGGCGCGTACCGGATCGGCCGGCCCATCTGCCAGGTCAGTTCGGTCGCGATGTCGGAGGCTTCGGCCTCGAAGCGCTCGCAGAACGCGAGGCAGATCCGCGCGCGTTCCGCGACCGGCGCAAGCCGCCAGCGTTGCTGCGCCTCGCGTGCCCGCGTGAGAGCCGTGTCCACGGCGGCGTCGGTGGCGAGTTCACGCTCGCAATACACCGACCCGTCGACCGGACTGATCGTGTTCTGCGTGGTCAAATGATCTCGAAGTAACGGGCGAGTTCCCAGTCGCTGATGTGGCGGCGGAACTCGCGCTCTTCCCACTCGCGCGTCGCGGCGTAATGCTCGACGAATTCGTCGCCGAACCAGTCGCGCGCCATCTTCGACGCCTTCAGCCGCTGCGCGGCGTCCCATAGCGTGCGCGACAGCGCGAGGTACTCCGGGAAACGCTTTTCATAGGCATTGCCCACGACCATCGGCTCGGGTTCGGCGCGGTTCTCGATACCCCAGAAGCCCGACGCGAGCGCCGCGGACAGGATCACGTAGGGGTTCGCGTCCGCCGCAGCGATCCGGTACTCGACACGTTGCGACTTCGGCGAGCCCGGAATGACGCGCAGCGAAGTCGTGCGGTTATCCACGCTCCAGGCGGAGTCGGTCGGCGCCCAGAAGCCAGGGATCAGGCGCCGGTAGGAATTGATCGTCGGCGCGACCATCGCGAGCAACTCCGGCATCAGCTTCTGCTGCCCGCCGACGAACCAGCGCTGTGTGTCGCTCATCGAATGCGGCTTCGACGGATCATGGAACACGGGTTTGCCGGAGGCATCCTTCAGCGATATGTGGATGTGGCCGCTCTGGCCCGGCCAGTCCTTCGACCATTTGGCCATGAAGGTCGCCATCAGGCCACGCCGTTGCGCGACGACCTTGCTGAAGGTCTTGAACAGTGCCGCCTTGTCGGCCGCGGCAAGCCCGCGGTCCACGGCGATCGCCGCCTCGATGACGCCCGGGCCGGTCTCCTCGTGCAGGCTCTCGATCGGCAGATCCATGCGCTCGCAGGTATCGAACAGCTCGCGGTAGAAGTCGCTCCAGACGCTGTTGCGGATGACCGAATAGCCGAACGAGTCCGGCGCAATCGGGCGCAGGCTGCGGTAGCCCTTGTCGCGCACCGAATCCGGCGTCTCGGCAAAGACAAAGAACTCGTACTCGAAGCCGGCATCGGGCTCGAAGCCCAGCTTGCGGCCACGCTCCAGCACCCGGCGCAGCAGGCCGCGTGGGCAGATGCGCTCCCCGGCGCCACTGAACTCGCCGAGGAAGAACAGCATCGGGTCTTCCCAGGGCAGCGCGCGGCACGACTCGGGCAGGACGCGAACACTGACATCGGGATAACCGGTGTGCCAGCCGGTGTATTTCACGTTGTCGTAGAGCTGGTCCTTGCTGTCCCAGCCGAGCACGACGTCGCAGAAGCCGAAGCCATTCTCGAGCGCCGATTCGAACTTGGCTCGCGACATGTACTTGCCGCGCAGGATGCCGTCGATGTCGAAGGCGCCGACCTTGACGTGGCTGAGCCCGCGCTCGGCGACGATCGCGCGCGCGTCCCCGGCATTCGCGACTTTTCTTGGATCCATCTTTCCCCCGGGCGTCAGTGCGCCTTCTTGCCGCCGCTCATCGCGAATTCCTCTTCCGGCGACAGCACCAGCCGGTGCCGGCCGATGACGGCGAAATACAGCAGCCCCGCCACGTACCAGACCGCCGTCGCATAGACGCCGACGCGGTAGACGGGATCCTGCAGCTGGTAGTACAGCGTAACGAGCGCGACAACGACTGTCACCACCGCGCCCGGTACGCCGACCGGGCTGCGGTACGGCCGCTCGATGTCCGGCAGGTTCCGGCGCAGCAGGATGAATGACAATCCCTGCATCGCGTAGGAAATCATCGCGCCGAACACGGCCATGTTCAGCAGCGTGCCGCCGATCACGGCACCGCGATTGTGCTCGCCGACCACGTACCAGACGACCAGCATCGTGACGAAACCCATGACGGTGCCGGTGTAGAGCGCCTGATGCGGCACCTTGTGCCTGCCGTGGGTCAGCGACATGAAGGGCAGGTAATAACCCGCGCGCGACAGCGAATAGATCTGCCGCCCGTAGGCGTAGATGATCGTGTGGAAACTCGCGATCAGGCCGATCACCGCCAGGAAGGCCAGCAGTTTCGCCGTGCCGGTTCCATAGATGACGCGGAAACCATCCAGCAGCGGCTCACCCGACCTGGCAAGCGAGAAAGAGCCGTGCATCTTGTCCGCATCGACCGAGCCGACACCCGCATTCAGGAAGGTGATCAGCAGCGCCGAAATCATCAGCGTCGCCATGCCGTAGATCAGGCCTTTAGGCATGTCCCGCTTCGGGTCGTCGGATTCCTCCGCCGCGAGCGGCAATTGCTCGATGGCGAGGAACAGCCACACCGCGAATGGCAGCGCGGCCAGCGCGCCCTTGAAACCGAATGGCAGCCAGGAACCGCCGCCCGCCGGCAACTCGACGACACTGCCGTCCGCGCCGACGCCGATGTTGAGCGCCCAGCGGTAGAGGTCGAAATACGGCAGCGCGCTGATCCAGTAGATCGCGAGGATCGCGAGCGCGCCGAACGTCACGATGACCGATACCTTGAAGGACAGCTCGACGCCGCGCAGGTTCAGGAACAGGAACATCGCATAGGAGCCGGCCCACCACAGCGGCTGCATCCCGGGTGGTGTCTCGAATATCGCGGTCAAATACGAACCGATGAAGAACACGATGACCGCAGGCGTCAGGACGTATTCGATGCTCTCGGCAAGCCCGGTGACCATGCCGCCCCACGGACCCATGGCGCTGCGCGCGAAGGAGTACGCCGCGCCCGTGTGCGGCAGTGCGGGAGACATTTCGGCGAGACTGTAGATCAGCCCCCAGTACATCGATGCGATGATGAACAGCGCGATCAGCATGGCGCCGAAGCCGCTCGCGAGGCCGAAGTTCCAGCCCGAATACTGCCCGGAGATCACGGCGCCGACGCCGAGTGCCCACAGCGACCAGACGCGCGCATAACGGCGCAGGCTGCGCTTCTCGAAGTATTCCTTGCCGACGTCCTGGTAGGTGATGCCGCCGACGGACTGCTGGTCGCCGATGAATCGCCCCTTCCTGATCCGGTGCACTGCCTGGTTCTTGTTTGCAGCCGCCGCTGAGTATAGTCGCAGGCCCCCGGGGTACGGCAATCAGCCCACGGTCGGGCGCCGCCGCCGGCCGGCGGGCAGTTTCGTGAACGGCAGCCGACCCGGATCGGCCGGGTTCGGTCCCGGCGCCTCGACCACCAGGACCCGGCCGGCGACCGGGCCGAAATCCGCGCGGAAGTGCACCGAACTCTTGAGCTGCAGGATCCGGACCCGCGCCGGCTCCACGCCGAGGTGCCGGAACATCGCCTGGTCTGCCGCCTGCTGCTTGCGCGAAGCCATCGCGATCTCGACCGATCCGACTGCGATGCGCGCCATCGGACCGAGATCGAAACGGCCGCCGCGATAGAACGGGCCCGTGCCGGTAAATCGCCCGTCGCCGAGGCGAAGCACTCGCGCCTGCGCGACCAGCGGGGTCTCGCCCGGATAACCGCTGTGGGCGCCAATCGCGAGCTCGACGGTTGCGCCTTCGCCGGCCGCGTGCGCGCGGGCCGCGCTGTCCGGATCCCAGATCACACCGGCGACGGTCCCGGGCAGATCAGCCGCAACCAGCGCTTTCAGCAGTGCCGTGGTGTCGGCATTGCCGCCTGCGCCCGGATTGTCCTGCGTATCGGCGAGGATCAGCGGGCCGCCGTTCGAGTCCGGATGGCGCCGCGCCTCGGCGATCGCGACCTCGATCGAGACCAGGTCCAGCGCGAAGTCGCCCTCGCGCGCGAGCACGGCGGCATGCAGTTCGCCCGCCGCGCGATCCAGCGCGGCCGCATCCCAGCCGCAGCCGATGACGGTCGGCCCGCAATCCACCACATCGGCCAGCGGAAAACCCGGTGCGAGACACAGTGACAGGACTGGATCCGCTTCGAGCGTCGCCGCTTCGCGCATCAACGAAGCCAGCGGTTCGATCAGCGTGCACTGGGAGGTCAGCGGCATCAGGAATGGGAGCGTGCGATGAACACGGGCGGTGACCGGCCGGCGCAGGATCTGGTCGAGGATCGCGGCGGCGCGGGCGCCGGTTTCAGCCATGTCCACGTGTGGATAGCTGCGATAGCAGGGCAATGCATCGGCCGCCGCCACCATCGCCGGCGAAACGTTTGCATGGAAATCGAGACTCGCAACGATCGGCATGCGGGACCCGACCGCCACGCGCACGCGCCGCAGCATTTCCCCATCCGCATCATCGAGGTGATCCGCGACCATCGCGCCATGCAGATCGAGATACACTGCATCGAAGATCCCGGCTGCCCGCAGGCGCGCGATCAGTTCAGCGGCGATGGTCTCGAATGCCTCGCGCGTAACGCGGCCGGCAGGCTGTGCCGCACACCACAGGAGCGGAGCGACCCGGTGGCCAAGCGAAACGGCTGCAGCCACGAAGCCTGCGGCCGGCAGGTTGATGCCCGCGATCGCTTCGAGCATCGCCGGGCCACGCACGAGGGCCGGCCAGGCGTCCGGCTCGATGAACCGGGCAAGGCCCGTCGCGAGCGGCGCGAAGGTGTTGGTCTCGTGCTGGAAGCCCGCTATCGCGATGCGCGCCATGCGGTCTCCTGGTCAGGTTGGTGCCGGCGGAGGGAGTCAAATAATCGGCACAACCCATTCAGTATAAAGGCGAAAGCCTAGCTAAGTGCGTCGACATGCCCCCAGTGTCCAGCGGTAAGCCGGTAGGCAACGCGATCAAATCCAGCAGGCGCGAGCGTAAGCTCCAACGTCTCCGACACGGCGGATCATAGACGCTTCCGACGCAACACTGATGTAGCAATAGTAAACCCAGGCGGCAGGGTCGGAACTGGCCACTTCGCGCCGATTCAGCGTAAGTTGGAGATTCCTCAAAAACTCCACAGGAAATTTGCAGTTAGCTGCAAAAGGAAAAAATGCATTCAAAGGGAACGGTCGCCAAGTGTCGAATTGACTGCCACCACGCGGATTTTCAGTCCCGAGCCAATAGTTAGGACATTAATTGCATCAACCGATTAGCCG
>JAHFSF010000145.1:0-4857 GCA_023265875.1 Gammaproteobacteria bacterium
TGTCCTGGTGGCGGGAGCGCGACCTGAAGAGTAAATGCAGAGTTCTCTACTCCGTGGTCTTGCCGTCGAATTCCTCGCTGTCAGCCTCGGCCTCAGCACGGGTGTGGTGGATCACACCATCGCGATGATTCGGCGGCGAGTAGACCGTGTAGAGCTTCAGTGGACCGCTGCCGGTATTGATGATGTTGTGATGCGCCCCGGCCGGGACGACTATCGCGAAGCCAGCCCGGATCGCCAACCGGACGCCGTTCAGAACCGCTTCACCGCTCCCCTCCTCCACGCGAAAGAACTGGTCGAGCTGGTGGACTTCCGCTCCGATCTCTTCCATGGGTCGCAGCGCCATCAGCACGAGTTGGCAATGCCTGGCCGTGTAGAGCACGCGACGAAAGTCGTCATTCCTGACGGCGAGACTTTCGATGTCTTGTATGAAGCCTTTCATGACAATACCTCTTGATGCCGTCTGCCCGCAATGCGGAACCCTGACACAGGTGACGGTAACCTCCAGCTCAGCGGAGACTGTAGAAGAGCAAAGCGACGTAGGCAAGCGAGGCAAGGAGCGTGGAATACGCGAGAGTCTTGTGCACGCCCTCCCTGCTGGCAACAACGCCGACGCCAGACACCGATAACAGATACAGCGTGATCGGCTGCAGGAGAATCACGAAGAACTCCAGGAAGGTCCACGGCGAGTGACTTCGAAGGCCGTAGACGGTCCACCAGGTCTGCATGTTCACCAGGAGCGGCAGGAACGCCCAGCTCAAGGATGATCGAGAGGAGTATAGAGAGGTGAGTGAACGCTTCCATCCCGATCGAGATGGTACGCGCACCGTTGACCAACAGCACGGTCAGAGCCCCTCGGCTTTCGCCCTGGCGATCACCCCTTTGAGCAACTCTTCGATGTCCTCGAGGATTACGGTCGATGACTTGCCGCGCGCAATGATTCCGAGGCGGCCACTTTCGGCAGTGGCAGCAATCATTCGCCTGCCGTCAGCAGCCTGCAACCAGCGCCTGAGCTCGATCGATGCGCTGTAAACGCAGTGTGTGTCGACGAGAACGAAAAACAGGTTGGCGTTGACATATATATAGTCGGCCGCCGGGGAAGTTTCGATGGTCCATCCGTCGGTCTTGAGCACAGACTCGACACGATCGTGTACCGAGGTCTCCGTCAGCCCGCATTTGACAGCCTCATCGGGCAGGCGCTGAATCACAATCCTGACGTTCCTTGAAATCGGCTCGGAGAACGCGGGAGCCGTTGCTGCCACCAGTGCGCCCAGGAGCAGCAGGCACGGCGTCATTCGGTGAGCCAGCCGGGCGATCATGCTGCAGCCTCCATTGAAAGCGCCGTCCGCGTCGGCACACGAAGTCTGCGCGCCGAAAGCCTGAGCCGGGTTGACTTAGGTCAAGCAAGGCAATCGCCTGTCAGGCGTGCTATTTTTTGAGCTGGCGTCGCAAGGAGATATCAATGGCTCATGTTGCCCCGCTGCCATGGGACGCCGTCCCGCAGTTTCGTGAACGCTTCGAGCACTACCGCACGACGCGTGGATTCGTGCCGAACAGTATCCGCACGATGGCACGGCGGCCGTCGATCGCTGCGGCCTTCATGGACCTCAATCGGGCGGTGCTGTACGAAGGCACGGTGGCGGAAGAACTCAAGATGCTGGTGAGCCTGATCGCAAGCCAGGCGGCCGGGTGCCGCTATTGCCAGGCGCACATGGCGAACCTGTCGAGCATCTACCAGGCTTCTGACGCCAAGATCCGCGCTGTTTGGGAGTTCGAACAAAGCGATCTGTTCTCGCCAGCGGAGCGCTCGGCGCTGCGCCTGGCGTATAAGGCCGCGCTCGTCCCGAACGAGACGTCCGGAGCAGATTTCGACGAGCTCAGGAAATACTTCGACGATGGGCAGATTGTCGAGATCGTGGCGTCCATCGCGCTGTTCGGTTATCTCAACCGGTGGAACGACACGATGGCGACCGATCTGGAAGAGCGCGCCATACAGGTTGCCACGCGCACGATTGCGCCCGTCGGCTGGCAGGCTGGAAAGCACGCCTCACGCAGTACTTAAGTCAATGCGCCCGGCCAGAGCGACATCAACTCGTCAATCGTCATCGCGACGACCACGTGTCTTCGCACGTCGCTCATCCGCGTGCCAGAGCGAGCGCTCCGAAGCGTAGGGAAACCTGCGGTTGTCCTCGGCATCACGCCGGTCGGCATACTTGATGAAGCGGCATCGACACCGTGCGGTGCAATCCGGCAACGGCAGCGACGGTGCTGCCCTGGCCAGGATCTTGGCGCCTTTCAGCGATTTCGCAGCGTTGCAACAGTCGACTGCAGCCAAAATCGATACGGCGGGATGGCATTTCCCGTTCACAGTTTGACTCGGAGCGTAAGCTGCCGCAGCCGCTCGATTCGGTTTGGGTGTCACTTGATGTGGCTCCGCAGGAGTGTCGGGAAAGCTTTGTGCAATTGACCGGTTGAATCCGTGATGGCGCACACAATATGGCGACTCGTGGCGGGTCGTGGTTCAAGGATTCAGGGCCTCCTCGATCTTTGGAGCCGGCCGCACATCTTTCAATTTCGTCGCTCCTGAAGAACTGGCCGGCCCGTTACTGTTGACGGTGAGCAATTGCGGGAGTAGGTTCCGACGACCCGGCCGACGTGTCGGACGGTGACTGTGCTTGAGATAACTTCAACGCTGTAATCTAGGGGAATTCACATGTCAATCAAGCTTGGATTGGCCGCCTGTGCGGCCTTCGGCGGTCTCGCATTTGCGAGCGTTACCGCCTTGGCTGACGATCATGCCTACTCCGAAGGGCCGGTCGTCAACGTGGCGAGAATCAGGACGGTGGACGGCAGGTTCGACGACTACATGCGGTACCTCGACACCACCTGGAAGCAGGAACAGGAGGCGGCAAAGAAGGCGGGCTACATCCTTAGCTACGAAGTCATCGGAATCGAGCCGCGCGAGCCGGATGATCCGGACCTGCTGCTTCGGGTTACCTACAAGAACTGGGCCGCCCTGGACGGCGCGCTCGCGAAGGGTGATGAGATCGCCAAGGAGATTGAAGGCTCGGTGGCAGCCTCCAACCAGGGCCAGGTTGACCGCGCCAAGATCCGGCGCGTGCTTGGCTCTGCGACGATGCAGGTGCTCGTGCTCAAGTAGCAACGACTCGATCGTTGTGACACCAGGGAGCCGGCCTGCGCAGGCCGGCTCCGACTCACGCATTCGTATTCGAGAGGTCGTTAATGAACGCCAGATTCGTTCTGGGCGCCTTGGCCGCCACGCTCTCCTTTGCCGTTTCGGCCCAGGTGCCCGCGACCGATCTCGCCAAACCACCGGCTGGCGCGCGGCATTTCATCATCGAATCGACAATCGGGAAGCACGGCGAGTCATGGAGCTGGGTCACGGCCGACGGAACGCGCATGGCCCGCGAAAGCATGAACCTGCGTGGTCAGGTCTGGGAGATCGATTACAGCGGTAAGCCCGGCGCCGACGGCATGCCCGCGCACCTCGTGATCCGCGGCGTCACGCCGCAGGGTGATGCCGCCGAGACTTTCCTGATCGCCGATGGCCAGGCGAGCTGGAAGAGTCCGATTGACGCCGGCAGTGCCGCCTATACGGCTCCAGTTTTCTATGCCGCACAGGGCGGCCCGGTGGACATGACGGCCTGGTTTCTCGAGCGCTTGCTCGCAAGCCCGGAACGGACGCTGAACCTGTTGCCGGGAGGCAAGGCGCACGCAGAAAAGCTGACCAGCGTAGAGGTCGGGAAGGGCGCAGCGAAACAGACCATCACATCCTGGGCAGTCACCGGCGTCAGCAACTCTCCGATTCCGCTCTGGGCCGATGCCAATGGCAATTTCTTCGGCCTGACGCTCGGCCTCGCGTGGTTGCCGGAAGCCTATGCCGGCGAACTTGATCGGCTGGGCGCCGCGCAGGCGGCGGCGCTGGCGGCGCGTGCGCCCGCAATTGCCAGGGCGCTGCTCAAGACACCCACGGGTCCGGTCGCCTTCACCGACGTTCAGTTGTTTGACGCCGACGCCAGGCGTTTCCTCGCTGACCAGACGGTCATCGTCGACAAGGGGCTGATCGTCGGCGTCGGGCCAGCGAATTCGGTCAGCGCCCCCGCTGGCGCGCAGATCATCGACGGTCGCGGTATGACCCTGGTGCCGGGCCTGTGGGATTGCCACTTGCACGTCGGCGACGACTATACGGGGCTGCAGGAACTGTCCCTGGGCGTCACTTCAGTGCGCGACCCCGCCAACAACGATCTGCGAACCATCGACCGTCGCAGCCGCGCGGACCGCGGAGAATTGCTTTTCCCGCACGTCTATCCGTCGTTGCTGATCGATGGCAAGGGACCTTACACAGCGCAGGATGCGAATGTTGCGACGAGCCAGTCTGAAGCGCTGGCGCTGGTGGACCAGGCCAAGGCCAATGGCTTTTCCGCGATCAAATTCTACGGCACCGTCGACCCGGCGTGGCTCCCGGGTGCCATCGCGGAGGCCCACAAGCTGGGCCTGCATGTCCATGGTCATCTCCCGGCTGGCATCCGGCCGATGGCTGCCATCGACGCCGGTTATGACGAGATTACGCACATCAACTGGATCATCATGCAGGCGATGCCAGACGCCGTGATCAATGCGTCGAACGGGATCATGCGATTCGAAGGGCCGGGGCGCTATGCGAAGGATGTCGATCTCGATGCTCCGCCGATGAAGAATCTCGTGTCGACGATGGCGGCGAAACATATCTACAGCGATCCGACGATGGTGGCGTTCGAAGGCCTGTACGTTCCCGACAACGGTGACTTGTCTCCGTCCTATGCACCATTCGTCGGCACGCTCCCGCCGACTACCGAACGC
>JAHFSF010000145.1:4867-6051 GCA_023265875.1 Gammaproteobacteria bacterium
CGAACGCGGCTTTCGCAGCGGCGGCTTCGCAGTTCCCAAGGACCTGACACGCGCCGACTATCGCGCGAGCTGGGCGAAGCTGGTTGCGCTGCTCGAGCGGATGCACAAGGCCGGTGTGCCGATCGTTGCGGGGACCGACGGCGCGGGAATTGAAATCGTCCATGAGCTCGAGATCTATGCGCAAGCTGGCTTCACGCCCGCCGAGGCGCTGGCGGCGGCGACCATCGTGCCAGCCACACTCCTCGGCCAGGATATGCACACCGGTTCGATCAGGGTAGGCAAGACCGCCGACCTTGTGCTCGTCGAGGGCGATCCTGCAATACGCCTCGGCGACCTGCGCCAGACGCGAGTCGTCATGCTCGGCGGCAGGCTGCTTGACGCCGATGAGCTGCGAAACGCAGCGGGATTCTCGGGCCGGCCGAAGTAGCCGCAGCCGCGGCATCGCAGCGCTAAGCACTC
Organism: Gammaproteobacteria bacterium; assembly: GCA_023265875.1. Lineage (GTDB taxonomy): Bacteria > Pseudomonadota > Gammaproteobacteria > Steroidobacterales > Steroidobacteraceae > SCUD01. The sequence goes on from JAHFSF010000145.1 coordinate 5,327, forward strand.
GCTAAGTGCAAGGAGCTACGCTGCCAATGGCGATCGAAGCGGTTAAAGCGTGAAAGCCTGATGCGGCGCCGGCATTTCCACCTGCGTGTCCCGCAGATGGCTGGCCAGGACCCGCGTCGTCTCGGGTTCGCCATGAACCAGAAACGTCCGCGCCGCGCGGGTCTGCGCATGCCAGGCAAGCAGCTCGGCCTGGTCCGCATGTGCGGAAAATCCGTTGATCGTGTGAATGCTCGCGCGCACGGCGATTTCCTCGCCGAACAGCGTGACGCTGCTGGCGCCGTCGATGATGCGCCGCGCCAGCGTGGCGCGCGCCGCGAATCCGACGAACACAACCGCGCACTCGGGCCGCGCAAGATTGTGCTGCAGGTGATGACGGACGCGGCCGCCGGTGCACATTCCGGCACCCGCCATGATGATGGCGCCGCCCCGGATGCGGTTGATCGCCATCGATTCGACCGTTTCGCGTGTATAGCTCAGCCTCGGCAGGTCGAATGGATCCCGTCCTTCGCGGAACATTTCAAGCGTATGGTGGTTATAACATTCCGGGTGGTGCCTGAAGATCTCGGTCGCGGAGATCGCCATCGGGGAGTCGAGGAATACCTGCACCGTGCGCTGGATCTGCCCGCTGTCCACGCCGGCGTGCAGGTAGTACAGCAATTCCTGCGCCCGCTCCAGTGCAAATGTGGGAATGACCACATTGCCGCCACGCTTCAATGTACTTTCAA
>JAHFSF010000146.1 GCA_023265875.1 Gammaproteobacteria bacterium
TGCGCTCCATGTCACGCAACAGCGAGTTCATCTCGGCAATCGACAGCAGGTGATGCGCGCGCACGGCGCTGCGGCAGGCGATGTTCGCCAACAATTCGTTCTGGCGCTCGGCAATCCGGTGCGTCGCGCCGTCCTGGCCGAGGTCGGCGAGTGCATCGCGCAGCACGGCCGCGACATCCTGCCCGGCCAGCACGACCGGTACCTCGCGGATCGCGAACGTCGTGGGCCCGATGCGATCGACGACCAGACCCGCGGCCGCAAGCTCGTCCCGATGCTGCATCGCAAGCGCCGCATCCGCCTCGGTCGTCTCGACGGCGGCCGGCACCAGCAATGGTTGCCGCGCGCCGTGGCCTGAGTCGGCAGCCGATTTCAGCCGCTCGTAAATGATGCGCTCGTGCGCCGCGTGCATGTCGACGAGTGCGATGCCCTCCGTGGTCTGCGTCAGGATGTAGATGCCGTGCAATTGCGCCAGCGCATAGCCGAGTGGCGTGTCGCTCGCAGCCGCGGCCCCGGCGTCCTCGCGGATGTCGCCAGTCCGCGACGGGACATACTCGCCCACCGGTGGTTCGCCCAGGCTCAGGACACCGGATCGCTGGTCCGGCACGCCGCGCAGGAGACCCCCTGCAGGGACCGGCGCCGCACCGGTTCGATCCGGACGCGTCGCGGCGAGTGCGCGTTCCAGGGTCCGGAACAGGAAATCATGCACGCCGCGTGCATCGCGGAACCGCAGTTCCAGCTTCTGCGGGTGGGCGTTGACGTCGACCTGCATGGGATCGAGGCTCAGGTAGAGGAGCCAGGCTGGATGGCGGCCGCCGTACAGGACGTCCTGGTAGCCAAGCCGGGCGGCATTCACAAGCAGGCGATCGCGCACCATGCGGCGATTGACGAACAGGTATTGCCGGTCGGGCTGCGCCCGCGCCTGGGATGGCAGCCCGATCCAGCCCTCAAGTCGCAGGCCTCCCATTGCGTGCGCGACATGCAGCGAGTTGGCGATGAAGTCGGCGCCGACCAGTCGCGCGATCCTGGCTTCCTGCTCGAGCCGTCCGGCGGCAACCGGCAGCGCAAACTGTTCGCGGCGATTGTGCGCCAGCGTGAATGCGACATCGAATCGCGACAGTGCCAGCCGCGTGACCATGCGCAGCACGTGCTGGAACTCGGTCGCGTCGGCACGCAGGAACTTGCGCCTGGCCGGCACCTTGTGGAACAGCTCGCGCACTTCGACGGTCGTGCCGGACGGATGCGCCACGGGGCGCGGCCCGCGAATGCGGCCGTCGGCCGCATCGATCTCGCTGGCGGCAGCCATCGTGCCAGGTCTGGAAGCGAGGCGCAGCCGGGCGACCGCCGCAATGGACGGCAGGGCCTCGCCGCGGAAGCCCAGTGTCGCCACGCGTTCGAGGTCGTCGAGGGACGCGATCTTGCTGGTCGCGTGGCGCGCGAGCGCGAGCGGCAATTCGCCGGGCAATATGCCCGTGCCATCGTCGCGCACGCGCAGCAGCGCGATACCGCCGCGCTCGACATCGATCCAGATGTGCCGCGCCCCGGCGTCCAGCGCGTTCTCGATCAGTTCCTTGGCCACCGAGGCCGGGCGCTCGATGACCTCGCCGGCGGCGATCTGGTCGATGAGCTGGTCGGCGAGTATCTGGATCGGCATGACGGGTCCGGCGGGCCGCGTCAGTCTAGCAGCGGCACGCGCTGCAGATCAGGTGCCGGTCAGCGGTAATTCAAGGATCGTGCTGCTCGCAAGCCGCGCGCGCTCTTGCGCCGCGAGCATCGCAATGCGCGTCCCGGGCGGCGGGTTCTCGTAGAAGTAGCGCCGCACGCCCAGGTGGATCGCACCCGCCAGCTGGCCCTGGTGCGCCGGATCGCGCAGGCGTCGCTCCTCCTCAGGATTCGAGATGTAGGCCGTCTCGACCAGCATCGAGGGCACGTCCGGCGAGGTCAGGACGATCAGGCTGGCGTGCTGTACTTCGCTCTTCTTCAGCTGGCCGACACGATCGAGCTCGGTGAGCACGTGTGCGGCCGCATCGCGGCTGGCGCTGATCGACGCGTTCTGTGACAAATCGAGCAGCACCGACGCGAGCACGTCGCCCTTATCGTCGAGTGAAACGCCGCCGATCAGGTCGGCTGCGTTTTCCCGGTCCGCCAGCCAGCGCGCCGCCTCGCTGCTCGCGCGGCGTGTCGATAGGACGTAAACCGACGAGCCCCGTACCGAGCGGTTGACGAATGCGTCGGCATGCACGGAAATGAACATGTCGGACTGCTGGATGCGCGCGCGCCGGATGCGTTCGCGAAACGGCACGAAGTAATCGCCGGTGCGGGTCAGCACGGCGCGCATCCCTGGCTCGGCATTGATGCGTTCAGCGAGACGGCGGGCGACCGCGAGCGCCACATCTTTCTCGCGCGTGCCATTCTTGCCGATGGCACCCGGATCCTCGCCACCGTGACCGGCATCGATCGCGATGACGACATCGCGCTGACCGTTGGCATCCGGTGCGACCTTGACGGGCCGCAGCGTCTGATCGTGCCCGAGATCGACCACCAGCCGGTAACTGTAGGTCTCGTTAGGCGGAGTCAGGAAGCTCTTGGGCTCGACCGGCTCTTTCACGTCGAGCACGATGCGCAGCCCGCCGTTGTCGCGCGGCGCGACGCGCACGCCGGTCACGACGCCCGCGCCTTCCGGCAATCGCAGGTGCTCCAGGTCCGCACCGACCTGCTCGAGATCGACGACGATGCGTTCCGGACCCGACAGGGAAAACATCGTGTAGCTGACCGCCGCCGACAGGTCGAGCACGACCCGCGTCGAATCGGGGCTGGCCCACAGGCGGACTTCGTGCAGCAGGGCAGGGTCCGCCGCGGCTGGCAATGCAGCCGCCGCCAGGGCGCAAGCGCTGATCCAGTGCAGTAGCCGCATCGCAGCTCGGGTGGGATGAACCTCTTCTTACTGTAGCGGCGGCCAGTCTTTAGTTCAAGTTTTTCAGCCAGATACGCCCATCTCTTAAAGCGTCCCGCCACGCACGGCCGGTTTCCGTGCCGGCCTCGATCCAGAGGCGGCGCCCGGCCGGCAGGTGCTCGAGCAGGATCTTCAGGTCGATCGGACCGAGGCCAGCGCCGCCCTGCTCCGGCCATTCGACGATCACGAGACCCGGCATGCCGCGATAGTCCCGATAGCCGAGCGCATCCAGTTCCGCATCCCCGCCCTGCAGGCGATATAGATCGAGATGGTGAATCGTGCCGGCGCCGGTTTCATAGGGCTCGACCAGCGAGAATGTCGGGCTGTGAATCGGGCCCTCGACGCCGAGCGCTCGCAACAGGCCGCGCGCCAGTGTCGTCTTGCCGCTGCCGAGTTCGCCCTGCAGGGCGAGCAGCAAGTGATGTCGCCGCAGGTCCGGCAGGCAGGCCGCAAGTGCCGCGCCGATATCCTGCATCGCCGCGTCATCGGGCGGCTTCAGCTCCATGGCGGATTCACGCAGCCGCGCAATTCATCGATCAGGTCACCGGCCACCAGACCGCGTTCTCCAGCCGTCGCAGCGCGATCACCTGCGCAGGCGTGCAGGAAGACACCGGCAGCCGCAGCGCGCAAGGGATCGCAGCCGCCGGCGATGAGTGCCGCGATGATTCCCGTCAGCACGTCGCCGCTGCCGGCCGTGGCCATGCCCGGATTCCCGCGATCGCAGACCCATGCCGTTGCTGCGCCCGCCGCGACGAGCGTCCCGGCGCCCTTCAGGACGCAAACGCCACCGTAGCGCTCAGTGATTGCGCGCAGTGAACCGAGCCGGTCGCGCTGGATGCTCGCGGTATCGACGCCCAGCAGCCGCGCTGCCTCGCCCGGATGCGGCGTGAGGATCCAGTTGCTGCGTTTCCGCGGCCGCTCGGCCAGCACGTTCAGCGCATCCGCATCGAGCACGAGCGGCTTGTCGCCGGCGAGCGCGGCATCAAAAAACCTGCGGGCCCTGCGCCCGCGACCAAGTCCCGGCCCGATGGCGACGGCATCGGCGGCATCCAGCAGCGTCTTGAGGCCGGCAGCGGACTTCGGTGCCACGCAGATCAGTTCCGGACGCCCGGCGACGATCGGCGCGGTGCTTTGTGCCTGCGTCGCCACGGTCACCAGGCCCGCTCCAGCCCGCAGCGCCGCCGCGCCGGCGAGCCCTGCGGCGCCTGGCATCGCAAGCCCCCCGACGATCAGCACGCGCCCGTGATCGCCCTTGTGCGCGGAGCGACGGCGCCGCGGCAGCGCATCTGCGAGCAGGCTTGCCTGCAGGCGCAGCAGTACCGGCGTCTGCGCCGTGCGTGCCGATTCGGGCACGTCGAGCCCTGCAAACTCCAGCACGCCGACATGGTCAGGAGCCTCGCCCAGGAACTGACCGGTCTTCAGCGCGACGAATGTGATGGTGCGTGTCGCCGCGATCGCGGCACCGTGCACCAGGCCAGTGTCGGCGTCGAGGCCGGAGGGCAGGTCGAGCGCAAGCACCGGCAGGCCGGAAGAATTGATCGCCTCAATGCAGTCCCGCAGCGCGCCATCGACCGGCCGGTCGATGCCGGTGCCCAACAGCGCGTCGACGATGACATCGATTCCGGTGAGTCCGGCACTCGTGAACCCCGCGTGACAGCCGCCTGCCGCCACAAAATCCGCGTGGGCGCGCGCGGCATCACCGCCGAGCCGGCGCGGATCCACGAGCGCACAGACATTGACCTGCAGGCCGGCGGCACGCGCGAGGCGCGCGAGCACATAGCCGTCCCCGCCATTGTTGCCGGCCCCGCAGACGACGGTGAGCCGGCAGGCTCCCGGCCAGGCGCGGCGCAATGCCGAAAGCGCCGCATCGCCGGCACGCTGCATCAGCGTGTATCCCGGGATGCCGTCCGTTTCGATCGCGTGCCGGTCCATGGCCCGCAGCTGCGCGGCCGCGTAAACCCCGATCGGCAGCGTTTCCATGGCACCGATTATACTGGCCACCCGCCCTCCCTCGTCGCACCATGGCAAGCAAGCTGACCGATCAAGAGCTCGCCGCCCTGCGGTCGCGACTTGGCGTCCTGGCGGCTGGGCTCGGCTTCGACCAGGTCGGCGTCGCCGGCATCGAGCTGCCGGCGGACGAAGCGAATCTCGGGCGCTGGATCGCCGAGGGCCGGCACGGCGGCATGCGCTACATGGCGCGGCATGGAAGCAGACGCAGCCGGCCATCCGAACTGGTGCCCGGCACGCTACGGGTCATCAGCGTGCGGATGAACTGCACGGCACCGGACGCAGTTGCTGAACAGGAAGTCCTTGCCGATGGCCGCCGCGGCTACATCGCGCGCTACGCGCTCGGACGCGATTACCACAAGATCCTGCGCCAGCGTCTCGTGCGGCTTGCGAAATTGCTCGAAGCCGAGGTCGGCGCGTTCGGCTACCGCGCCTTTGTCGATTCGGCCCCGGTGATGGAGAAGCCGCTCGCGCGCGACGCCGGGCTCGGCTGGATCGGCAAGCACACGAACTTGATCAACGAGCGCGCCGGTTCCCTGTTCATGCTCGGTGAGCTGTTCACGGACCTGCCATTGCCGGTCGGCGCGCCAGCGAAGGATCGTTGCGGCACCTGCACCGCCTGCCTGCCGGCCTGCCCGACCGGCGCGATCACCGCGCCCTACCAGCTCGACGCGCGGCGCTGCATTTCGTATCTCACGATCGAGCACCACGGGCCGATACCGGAATCCCTGCGACCGGCGATCGGCAACCGCATCTTCGGCTGCGACGATTGCCAGCTCGCCTGCCCGTGGAACAAGTTCGCCGCGGTCGCGGCTGAACCCGGATTCCGTGCACGCCATGGCCTCGATTCACCCGACCTGATCGGCTTGTTCGCGTGGACCGAAGCCGAATACCTCGAGCGCAGCGCCGGCAGCGCCCTGCGCCGGCTCGGCTACCTGCGCTGGCTGCGAAACATCGCAGTCGCCCTCGGCAACGCGCCGACTTCGGCGGAAGTCATTCGCGCGCTCGAGACGCACAGCGATCACCCCGACCCCGTGCTGCGCGAACACGTCGCGTGGGCGCTGTCACGCCACCG
>JAHFSF010000147.1 GCA_023265875.1 Gammaproteobacteria bacterium
GTGCTGCCGATCCTCGCCTTCCCGACCAATGCCCAGGCAGTAGCCTATCTGGCGGCGTTTTGCCTGGGAACAATCGCGGCAATGGCAGCGTTTTCCGGGGGCATGGGCTTATTAGCGCAACGATGCTCCCTCGACAGCCAGAAGGTCTATCGCGGCTTGATGAGTACCTGTGCGGTCGCCGCCATCGGCGTGGGTTGTTTCTGGTTGACGACCAGCTTTTGACACGCCGCGGCCGCGGTGGCCGGTCAGCCAGTCGCCTGCAGGCCGAGCGCGATGCCGCTGACACTGGCGAGCAGCGCATCGAACAGTCCGCGATCGGCCCGGTTCGCGGCTCGCCACCGCCGCAGCAAGTCCACCTGCATCAGGTGCATAGGATCGAGGTATGGTGCGCGCAGCAGCACCGAGCGCTGCATTTGCGGCCGGCTGTCCAGCAAGTCGATTTCACCCTTGATCCAGGTGATCCAGCGCGTTGCCAGCGCATGTTCGCGCCGGATCGCATCCGGGATTCCGGTCGCCGGACTGGTCGCAAGCGCATCGTAATGGGTGGCAATGTCCAGATCGGTGCGCACCAGTTCCATTTCTATGTCGTCCAGCAGATTCCTGAAGAACGGCCAGGCCGCCCAGGCCTTTGCAAGCCGGTCAGCCCCGAGTTCGCTGGCAGCGACATCGAGGCCGGTTCCCGCGCCGAACCAGCCGGGCAGCGAATGCCGGCTTTGCGACCATGCATACACCCATGGCACCGCGCGCAGGGCTGCGATACCGCTGCCATCGCGATGCGCGACGCGCCCTCCGATCTGCATGCGCTCGATGACGTCTATCGGCGTCACCTCGCGGAAATAACCGTGGAATGCCGGATCCCCGTAGACCAGTGCCCGGTAATGCTTCTGGCTGGCCTCGGCGACGCGACGCATCATCTGCAGCTGCTCGCCCGCCAGCTCGGCACCGGCGGGCACGGCGACGCGGTCGAGCGTGACGGCAAATATGGCTTTCTCGAAAGTTCGCAGTGCGATGCGCCGCAGGCCAAAGCTGTTGCTGATGCCCTCACCCTGTTCCGTCGTTCGCAGGCGGCCCCGCGTGGCGCCGGCCGGCGTGCTTTCGACCAGCCGGTCCAGTGGACCGCCGCCGCGGCTGGCGGTCCCGCCACGGCCGTGGAACAGGCTGAGCTCGATGCCGGCATCGGTGGCGGCCTGCAGCAGTTCCGCCTGCGCCCGAAACACCGCATACCTCGATGCCGCAATGCCGCCCTCCTTGTTGCTCTCGGAATAGCCGACGAGCACCGTTTGCCGCTTGCCCCGGCCTTCCAGATGGCGGCGGTAGGCGTCCTCGGCCAGCAGCTCACGCAGGATCGTGCCCGCGCCCTCGAGCGCTGCAGTCGTCTCGACGACCGGCGCAATGTCGAGAGGCACTTCGCCGACGTCACGATCCGTGATGTCCGCCCAGCGTGCCAGCAGCAGCACCGACAGGACGTCGTCCGGCGCCTCGGTCCCGCTGATCAAATAGTCGCCGATCGCGCGATCACCATACTTGAAGCGGAGCTGGGAAAGCGTCTCGAAAACGGCTAGCGTGCGGCGACCGACGGCATCGAAGGTCCCCGCCGGCCCGATGTCGCGGGCAAGCGATTCGCGCAGTACGGCTGTCCGCGCCTCCGGCGTCCCCTCTTTCCATTCCGCGCGTCCGAGACCCTGGCCGATGACTTCGCGGTGCACGGAAGCGTGCTGGCGCACGTCGAGCGTCGCAAGATGGAATCCAAAGGTCCTGGCACGGCACAGCAATCGTTCGACCGAAAACAGCCCCGCATTCCGCCCGTGGTTCGCACGCAGGCTGGCCGCGACGATCTCGATGTCCCGGATGAAGTGCTCGGCGGATTCGTAGTGGTTCGGCTGACCGTCGTATGTCGTCCGTAGCCGCGTCGCGACCTGCGACAGGAACACGCGATATGGCATCCGGTCGTGCCGCGACGAACTTGCGTGGCGTGCCGTCGGCAGCAGGATGTCGTACTCGGCGATTCGCTGTTCCAGCTGCCGGCTGATACCGACGCGGCTTGCGCTCTGCGACAGCTTGCCGGACAGTACGCGGCACTCGTCGAAATACGTGGAGATGATGCGCTGCTGCTGCCGGTGAAGGGTCTCGCGGATCGTCTTCGCATGCACCTCCGTGTTCCCGTCCATGTCGCCGCCGACCCAGGACCCGAAGCGCAGCAGCAGTGGTATGCGTCCAATGTCCTGCGGCAGGCCGAACACGATCTCGAGCCAGGCCGCAAGCTCCTCATACAGCGCCGGCACGATGCGATAGATCACTTCCGCGAGGTAGAACAGCACGTGCTCGCGTTCGTCGGCGACGGTCAGGCGCTCGCGCGGATGCGCCTCGGTCTGCCAGCCGGAAGTCACTTCCGTGCGGATCCTTTCCCAGATCGAGCGCCGCTCAGCCGGCGTCAGCGTCGGATCCAGCCGCTCGATCATCAGGTCCGCGATCTGCTGCTGCTTGCGCAGCATCGTCCGGCGGATCGACTCGGTTGGATGTGCCCTGAACACCGGGTAAATCGTCACGCCGCCGAGGAGTCCCAGGACCTGCTCGCCGTCGAGACCGGCCGCCTTCAGGCGGTACAGGCAGTCGCCAATGCCACCGGGCTGCGGCCGGTCGCTGCGACTCAGGTATTCGCGCCGCCGGCGCACGCGGTGAACGCGTTCTGCAAGATTGACGACCTCGAACCAGCTGCTGAACGCACGTATCAGGTCGCGCGCCTGCTGCGCGGGCCGATTTGCGGTGCGGGCAATCAGGTCGACCGCGCCCTCCGCCTCACCCTCGCGGCGCCTGATTGCGGCGACGCGGTCGGCTTCGACGTCTCCCAGCAGGTCATCGCCACCCTGATCGCGCAATACCTCGCCGACCAGCGAGCCGAGCGCGTGGACGTCCTCGCGCAGCGCGGCTTCCTTTGGCGGAAATTTCAGGTTTTGACGATGCGTCACGGGACCCGGGTCGCCGGACATGCATCGGCGCCGGCAGGTGCGCGAGTCTAGCAGACAGCCAGCTCCGGCGGCGCAGGTCATGGCCGGGCAGCAGTGCGAACCGCGTGGGTTGGCCTTAGAATCCCGGACCGGCACGCCGCGTTGCCAGATTCCGAATCCCCAATGGCGATGAATTCTCCGGCCCGACGTGGCCATGCCAAATGGTTTGGCCTGCTTGCTGCACTCGCGGCCGCGCGCGCCCAGCCATTGACCGTGATTCCCGAGCTCGAGCTGGTCACCGTCGTCGGCAAGACGCCGCAACCGCTGTCCGAGGTCGCGGCGACCGTGTCGGTCATCACGGCGGATGAACTGGAGTTGCGGCTCGCTTTCGATCCGGATGACGTATTCCGGAATGAACCGGGACTGTCCGTCAGCCGCGACCCGAACCGGTTCGGCTACACGGCGATCACCGTCCGCGGGCTCAGCGGAAACCGGATGCTCGTCGAGACGGATGGGGTTCCGTCGCCCGGTACATTCGCGATCGGCAGCTTTTCGAATGCCGGCCGCCAGTTCACGGATCCCGAACTGGTCAAGCGGATCGAGATCCTGAAGGGACCGGCCTCGACCCTGTACGGAAGCGACGCGATCGCCGGCGTCATTGCAACGACCACCGTCGATCCCGCTGACCTGCTGCCGGCGGGCACGGACCACGCATTGCGACTGCGCACGGGCTATGCGAGTGACAGCCATTCCGCCTTGGCCGGCATCACGGCCGCAGCCCGGTTCCAGGGTTTCGACGGAATGCTGGCCTACAGCCGGCGGGAAGGCAGCGAGTTGCAGAATGCCTATCGCGTCGTGGATGCAAACCCGCGCGACTCCGAGGTCGACTCGGTGCTGGGCCGGGCCGTGATCCATGGCCTCGGCCGCCCGTTACGGCTGACGCTCGGCTGGGAGCGCCAGGCCGCCCTGACCGATGTGGATTCGCTCGAACTTTCAGCCGGACGATTTGCCAACACGATATTCCTGCAGGGCGATGACCATGTCGAGGACTGGCGTTTCGTCGTGGACCAGGTGCTCGTCGATGCAGGTGTCTTCGAGCAGATCGACTGGCGGCTGTTCCAGCTGGAGACCCGGTTTTCACAGGTCACGGATGAAGAGCGCCGGCCAGTTCCGCCTGCAGTCCCGCCGCTCGCCATCGATCGCAATTTCAGCTACCAGGAAACGGTAACGGGAGGCGAAGTGACCCTGGCCCGTGAAATCGACAGCGCCTCGGGCACCCACCAGCTGGTCGGCGGCGCCGAATTGACGCGCACGCGCGTTGTCGAGCGGCGCGACGGCTTGCAGACGAACCTCACGACGGGCGCGAGCACCGGGACGATACTGGGTGAAGTCCTGCCGGTTCGTGACTTCCCGATCTCCGAAGTCACCAAGGCCGGCCTCTACCTGCAGGATGAATGGCGACCGCAGGACGCCTTTACGCTGATCCCGGCGCTGCGTGCGGACTGGTATCAGCTGGAACCGACGGCCGATGCGATGTATGTGGCTGACAATCCCACGCAGAACCCGGTGTCGATTCGCCAGCAGTCGCTGGCGCCCAAACTGGGTGCGAGCGCCCGCCTCGGCGACAAACTCCTGCTTTACCTGCAGTATTCCCATGGCTTTCGCTCGCAGCCATTCGAGGACGTCAACATCGGCCTGGACCTGCCGCAATTCCAGGTACGCGCGATCCCGAACCCGGACCTCAAGCCGGAAAAGAGCGACAGCGTCGAGTTCGGCCTGCGTTTGACCGGCGGCGCCGTCATCGGCAGTGCCAGCGTCTATTACAGCCGCTACCGGGACTTCATCGAATCCAAGGTCAATATCGGCCGGGATCCGGCGTCCGGCACGACACTGTTCCAGTCGCAGAATATCGGCGAGGCCGAAATCCGCGGGGCCGAGGCATCCCTGGAATTCGACCTGGGAGCATGGGTCGCTGCGCTCGACGGCCTGAGCGGCACGATTTCGGCCGCGTGGACCCATGGCGAGGATCTCGTTCGCGACCAGCCGATCAATTCAATCGACCCGGCCCGCGCGACGATCGGGCTCCGTTTTGACGCTCCCTCGACGCGATGGCTCGCGCAATTGACGGTGACGACGGTTGCCAGTGCCGACCGCGTGGACGAGTCACGCGGCCCGTTGTTCCAGCCGTCCGGCTATGCGACGGTCGACCTGACCGGGCAGTGGCACTTCAATGACCGCCTGCGCCTCAATGCCGGAGTATTCAACCTCACCGATCAGAGCTACTACGAATGGGCCAGCGTCCGTGGCCGGACGCCGACTGATCCCTTGCTGGAGCTCTACCAGCAGCCGGGTCGAAACGTGTCCATGACCCTGACAGCGACGTTCTGACGGGTATCCCGGCACGCTGCCGGTCAATGCCGGTGACTGCCGGGCCCGTGGACGTGACCGTGCTGGAGTTCCTCGCGCGTGGCCCGGCGTATCTCCGTGATCTCGACCTGGAAGTGCAGTGACCTGCCGGCGAGCGGGTGATTGGCATCCACCGTCACGAGATCGCGCTCGACGCGCTTGACCGTCATGAGTCGCGGACCTTGCGGCCCGTGTGCCTTGAACTGCATGCCCGGCGCGATTTCGGCGGCATCGCCGAACTTCGTCCGTGGCACAACCTGGACCAGGCGGTCGTCACGGATACCGTAGCCCTGTTCCGGGGCGACCCTGACCTCCAGCTTGTCGCCCGCGGACTTGCCAGCAAGCGCCGCCTCGAGCCCCGGGACCAGATTGCCGTTCCCGTGCAGGTACGCAAGCGGCGCACGGCCTGACGACGAGTCGAGCACGATGCCCGCCTCGTCACGCAGCGTGTAATGGATGCAGACGACCTTGTTCGACGAGACGACCATCGACGGACTCCGGCACTTCCGAACGCGCCGGCGATGATACACCGCCCTCGCATACGATGCCGCCCGGCGTCAGTAGACGTCGTTGGTCGTGTTATAGACGTTGAACTTTCCAGTAGGCGTCACCAGCCTCGGGTCGCGA
>JAHFSF010000027.1 GCA_023265875.1 Gammaproteobacteria bacterium
CGCGTGGCGCATGCCGGTTGCGGAGGAATACTCCGATCTGCTCAAGAGCAATTTCGCGGACGTCGCCAATGTCGCGGGTCGCGAGGCCGGCGCCATCACGGCTGCCTGTTTCCTGTGGAAGTTTGCGGAGGGCCTGCGCTGGGCACACCTCGACATCGCCGGCACCGCGTACCTGAGCGGCAACCACAAGGGCAGCACCGGCCGGCCGGTGCCGCTGCTGGTGGACTGGCTGCTGAAGGGAGACTGAGGCGATGGCGACGCCGCGCGTGGACTTCTACGTGCTGGCCAGCGCCAATCCGGCTGCGCGGCTGCGAGTTGCCTGCAAGCTCATCGAGAAGGCCTATCTGGGCGAACACCGGGTCCGCGTACAGTTCGACCCGGGCGGCGATATCGCGGCGCTCGACGACTTGCTGTGGACGTTTGCCGATCAAAGCTTTGTCCCCCATGAGCGGCTGGGCAGCGGCGACGGGCAGGCCGCTGACGTCAGGGCGCCGGTGGCACTGGCGGACGACGATGCCGCGGACGACGCGGACCTGCTCGTGAACCTGGCCGCCGGCGTGCCGGCGGCGTTTCAGCGATTTGCACGTATCATCGAAATCGTCGACGCTGACGCTGAACGCCGCCGGCTCGGTCGCGAACGCTTCCGCCATTACCGCGCCCACGGCATTGAGCCGGGGAACCGCGACGTGAAGGATTGACCGTGAGCCGCGAGACCTCGCCTGAATTGCCGATCCTGACCGACGTCGTCGAGCTGCACGCGACCGGCAGTTTTCGCCGCCCCGGGCACGTTGCGGAAGCCACCGGTCCCTACACTTCCGGGCTGCTGTCGGAGGCCGACATCGCCGCACTGCAGGCGACGCTGGTCAGCCGCACGATGAACCTGACCGACGAGTTGCTGCACTCGGCTGCCCGCGAAATCGAGGCCGTCATGTTCGAGCGTGTGATCGACCGGCTGCGCGCGGCCCTGCCGGAACTCATCGCCGCGGCATTGCGCGAACACCTCGCGACCAGCGAAGACTGACGCCGCCGGGTTCATGGACAAGACCTATTCTCCGAGGGACATCGAGGAGCGCATCTACCGGCACTGGGAACAGTCAGGCCAGTTCGCGCCCTCAGGCGCTGGCGCCGCCTATTGCATCGTCATCCCGCCCCCCAATGTCACCGGCACGCTGCACATGGGGCACGCGTTCCAGGACACCATCATGGATGCGCTGACGCGCTTCCACCGGATGTCCGGTGAGCGTGCCTTGTGGCAGCCCGGCATGGACCACGCCGGAATCGCGACCCAGATGGTCGTCGAGCGGCAGCTGAACGCCGAGGGACTGACCCGTCACGCCCTCGGCCGCGAGCGCTTCGTCGAGCGCGCCTGGCTGTGGAAGGAACAATCGGGCGGCACGATCGCGCACCAGCTGCGGCGCCTCGGCGCATCCGTCGACTGGAGTCGCGACCGCTTCACGCTGGATCCCGGCATGTCGCGGGCCGTGCAGGAAGCATTCGTGCGATTGCACGCCGAAGGCCTGATCTACCGCGGCAAGCGCCTCGTCAACTGGGACCCGGTGCTGAAGACCGCGCTGTCCGACCTCGAAGTGCTGTCCCAGGAAGAGGATGGCAATCTCTGGCACATCCGCTATCCGCTGGTCGGCGGCGGCCAGCTGACCGTCGCGACGACACGGCCCGAGACCATGCTCGGCGATACGGCAGTCGCCGTTCATCCGGAGGACGAGCGCTACGGTCATCTCGTCGGCCGGAGAGTCGCGCTGCCGCTGGCGGCGCGCGAGATTCCCATCGTCGCCGACGCCAGCGTAGACCCCGTTTTCGGCTCGGGCTGCGTCAAGGTCACGCCCGCGCACGATTTCAACGACTATGAAATCGCACAGCGACATGGCCTGCCGCTGGTCAATATCCTGACGGCGGCAGCGGCAATCAGCGACGCTGCGCCGGCGCGCTATCGCGGCCTCGATCGCTTCGAGGCCCGCCGGCGCGTCGTGGCCGATCTCGAGGCAGCAGGACTGATCGAAAAGATCGAGGCGCACCGACTGATGGTGCCGCGTGGAGACCGCAGCGGCGCCGTCATCGAGCCCTGGCTGACAGACCAGTGGTACGTCCGCATCGCGCCCCTTGCCGGCCCTGCGATCCGCGCGGTCGAAGACGGGCGCATCCGCTTCGTACCGGCGAACTGGGACAAGACCTATTTCGACTGGATGCGCAACATCCAGGACTGGTGCATCAGCCGCCAGCTGTGGTGGGGCCACCGGATACCGGCCTGGTACGACGCCGATGGCACGGTCTACGTGGGGCGCAGCGAGGCCGAGGTCCGCAGCGGGCACGGCATCGCCGCAGGCATGGCGCTGGTCCAGGATGAGGACGTGCTCGACACCTGGTTCTCGTCAGCGCTGTGGCCCTTCTCGACGATGGGCTGGCCGGACGATACCCCCGAGTTGCGATCCTTCTACCCGACTTCGGTGCTGGTCACCGGATTCGACATCATCTTCTTCTGGGTCGCGCGGATGATCATGATGGGGCTCAGGCTCACCGGTGACGTCCCGTTCCGGGAAGTCTACGTCCATGGCCTGATCCGCGACCACGACGGGCAGAAGATGTCGAAGTCGAAGGGCAACGTGATCGACCCGCTCGACATTGTCGATGGCATCGCGCTCGAGGAGCTGATCGCCAAGCGCACCAGCGGGCTGATGCAGCCGCAACTGGCTCCGGCGATCGAGAAATCGACGCGCCGGCAGTTCCCGCAGGGCATCGCGGCGCACGGTACGGATGCGCTCCGCCTCACTTTCGCCTCGCTCGCTACACAATCACGCGATCTTCGCTTCGATCTCAGCCGGGTCGAAGGCTATCGCAATTTCTGCAACAAGCTCTGGAACGCCTCGCGCTATGTGCTGATGGTCACCGAAACCGGCGGTGACCGGGAACCCGAGTCGTTGTCACTGGCGGATCGCTGGATCCGGTCGCGGCTGAATGCCGCAATCATCGCGGTGCGGGAAGGATTCGCGCAGTACCGCTTCGATCTGGCCGCCCAGGCCGCCTACGAGTTCACCTGGTACGAGTTCTGCGACTGGTACCTCGAGTTCAGCAAGCCAGTGCTGCAGTCGGTGGACAATCCGCCTGCGGATCGCCGCGGCACCCGCGTAACGCTGGTCTTCGTGCTGGAGTCCCTGCTGCGGCTGCTGCACCCGCTGATGCCCTTCATCACCGAGGAAATCTGGCAGCGTGTCGGGCCGCTGGCAGACAAGCCCGGGGACTCGATCATGCGCCAGCCCTTTCCGGTTGCCGCGCCCGGCGCCGCGGATGCCGCCGTCGAGTCGGAAATGCGCTGGGTCATGGATTTCATCCTCGGCGTGCGGCGGATTCGCGGTGAATTCGACATTGCCCCATCGGTCAGGCTGTCCGTGCTGCTGCAGGACGCGTCCGTGAGCGACATCGCGCGCTGTGCCGCCAACGAGACCGCCATCCGGCGGCTCGCCGGCATCGCGGACAGCCGCCCGCTCGGACCCGCAGAGCCGGCTCCGCAGTCGGCCACCGCACTGCTGGGCGAGATGAAGATCCTGGTGCCGATGGCGGGCCTGATCGACGTGGACGCGGAACTCGCGCGCCTCGGCAGGCGTCTCGGCAGGATTGAGCAGGAACTGATCCGCGCCACGGCCAAGCTCGACAACGCAGGTTTCGTGACGAATGCGCCGGCCGAGGTCGTGGACCAGGAACGGGCCCGGGTCGAGGAGTTCAGGCGTGAACTGGCGCAACTCGCCGATCAGCAGAAGAGGATAGCCTCGCTGCGATGAACGCGCTGACCGAAGCCCCCGACCGCGAGCGCGCCCTTCTTTCCGCCGCGCTCGCAAGCCTCAACCAGGTCGTGCTCGGCAAGGATCGCGAGATCCGCCTGGCGCTAGCCTGCCTGCTGGCCCGCGGCCACCTGCTGATCGAGGACATCCCCGGCGTCGGCAAGACGACCCTGGCCCACGCACTCTCACGCGCGCTCGGGCTGAGCTACCAGCGCATCCAGTTCACCAGCGACTTGTTGCCAGCCGATGTCATCGGCATATCGGTCTACGACCGCGGCAGCGGCCGGTTCATGTTCCATCGCGGGCCGGTGTTCGCCCAGCTCGTCATGGCCGACGAAGTCAATCGCGCGACACCGAAGGCCCAGAGCGCGCTGCTGGAGGCGATGGAAGAGCGCCAGGTCACGGTCGACGGCGAGACTCACCTGCTGCCCGAGCCATTCTTCGTCGTCGCGACCCAGAATCCGTCATTCCAGGTCGGGACATTCCCGCTGCCGGAGTCGCAGATCGACCGTTTCCTGATGCGCATCGAGCTCGGGTACCCGTCGCCGGGACATGAAAGGCAGCTGCTGCGTGGCCGCGACCGGCGCGACCTGCTGGCCGAGCTCCCGGCAGTGCTCGATTCGGCGGTGATCCTGTCGCTGCAGCGCCGCATCCCGGAGCTGCATGCGAGCGACGCGTTGCTCGACTACGTCCAGGCCGTGGCGCGCGCATCGCGCGACAGTGGCCAGCACCAGGCCGGCCTGTCGCCGCGCGCGGTCATTTCCCTGCTGCGTGCCGCGCAGGCCTGGGCATTCCTGCATGGCCATTCCGGCGTATTGCCGGAAGACCTGCAGGCGGTGCTGCCGGCCGTCGTCGGCCACCGCCTGCGCCCACGCGACGCAGCGGATACGCGCGGCCCGCTCGAGGTGGCGCAGGCCCTGTTGAAGTCGGTGCCGATACCCTGAGCGGCGCGCCGCAGGCGGTTCGCATGCGCTGGACCGGATTTTTCAGACGACGGGTGCACGCCTGGATCCAGCGGCGCCAGGGGCCAGACCGCGGTCCGGTGACGCTGCGCCGCGGCCGCATCTACATCCTCCCGACCCGCCTCGGCGCCGCCTTCGGGGCGATGCTGTTCGCGATGCTGCTGGGCGCGCTGAACTACTCCAACAACCTTGCCCTCGGACTGACATTCCTGCTGGCATCCCTGTCGCTGGTGACGATGCAGGCCTGCCACCGCAATCTCGAGGCCTTGATCGCGCGGGAAGCCGGTACCGAGCCGCCATTCGCGGGCCAGGATGCGGTATTTCAGCTGGCGCTCGCGAACCCGGGAGGCGCCGCGCGTTTCGATCTCGAGGCTGCAAGCGCGGCAGCGGAAGAACCACCGGTGTCGATTGCCGCCGGCAGCGAGGCGATGGTCAGGCTGCGGGTCGCCACCCGGCGGCGTGGCTGGGTCACGCTCGACCGCCTGGAGATCGCGACCCGGTATCCCTATGGACTGTTCCGGGCCTGGGTCGTGCTGCATCCGGTGCTGTCGTGCCTGGTCTATCCGCGCCCGGCAGCGGCGGCGCCGCCACCGCCGCCGGCGCCCGGGGAAGCCGGCGGCGGGGTAGCGCGGCGTGGCGACGACGACTTTGCCGGGCTCAAGGACTATCACCCGGGCGACCCACCCCGGCATATTGCCTGGAAGGCCTATGCGCGCTCCGGCGAACTGTTCGTCAAGGAATTCAGCGGGGCTGCAGAGCCGGTGCCGATATTCGACCTGGAGCAGGCGCCGGGCGATGACCTGGAAGCAAGGCTCAGCATGATCGCGCGCTGGATCGTCGACGCGTGCGCGCGCGGCGAAACATTCGGCCTGCGGCTGCCGGGGCTCGAGATCCCGGCGCAACCGGGTGAACAGCAACGTCGCCACTGCCTCGCCGCCCTCGCCGAATTCGGGCTGGATAGACCCGCCCATGTTTGAACCGGGCGAGCGATTCCGCCGACTCGGCTGGACCATCGGCGGCCTGGTGACGGCGCTCGCGCCACACATGTTGCACCTGCGACCGTGGGTCACCGGATTCGTGCTCGCGGTGTGTGCCTGGCGATTGCTGGCGGAACGCCGCGACTGGCGGCTGCCTGGCGCCGTGCTGCGCACGACGATTGCGATTGGCGCGACATTCGGCGTCATCGTCAGCTACACGACGATCACGGGCCTCGATGGAGGCACCGCGCTGCTCACGCTGATGGCGGCGCTGAAGCTGATGGAGACCCGCACGCCGCGCGACCACGTGGTGCTGATCTTCATCGGCTGGTTCCTGTGCCTGTCGGCTTTCTTCTACGCGCAGGACCTGCGCATGGTCGCCTGGATCCTGCCGACCGTCTGGCTGCTGGCGGCCGCGTTGCTGGTGGTTGCGCGCCGCGGCCAGGCGGGGCCTGCGCTCACGCCATTTCGCACGACCGGCGCGATGCTGGCGAAGGCGCTGCCGCTCGCATTGGTGCTGTTCCTGTTCTTTCCACGGATCGCCGGCAATTTCTGGGGTGCGCCTTCCACCGAGCGGGCACTGACCGGTCTGACGGAAGAAATGTCGCCGGGCGATCTTTCCGACCTGACCTTGAATGATACGGTCGCATTCCGCGTGCGCTTTGCCGGGCGACTGCCGCCGCCGATCCAGCGTTACTGGCGCGGTCCCGTGCTGACCGAGTTCGACGGCTACACCTGGTCGCGCGGCGCAAGCCAGGCCTACTTCCGCCCGCCGGTGCAATTCGTCGGGGAGCCCACCGACTACTCGGTCACGCTCGAGCCGACCGGTCAGCGGATGCTGTTCGCGCTCGACCTGGTCCAACGCTGGCCCCGGGAGCTGGCAGGACAGACCTGGGGCTACCAGCTGCGCACCCGAAACCCGGTGCATGCCTTGCTGCAGTACGAAGCGCGCTCGTACCTTCACTATCTTGCGGGAACGACGCTTTCGCGTGCGCTGCGAAACCGCCACCTGCAACTGCCCGCCGGCCGCAATCCGCGCACGATCCGCCTGGCGCAGGACATGCGCGCCGCGGCCGGCAGCGACCGCAAGTACGCCCGGGCAGTGCTCGCCATGTTCCGCGACCAGGAGTTCTACTACACGCTGACGCCGCCGGGCCTCGCGCGCGATTCAGTCGACGATTTCCTGTTCAACACGCGCCAGGGTTTCTGCGGGCACTTTGCCTCCGCCTTCACGATGTTGATGCGCGCCGCCGGGATTCCGGCCCGGGTTGTCGCGGGTTACCAGGGCGGCGACTGGAACCCGGTCGGTGGCTACCTGATCGTGCGCCAGTCCCACGCGCATGCCTGGTCCGAGATCTGGCTGGCGGAATCCGGCTGGACGCGCGTCGACCCGACCGCAGCCGTTGCACCGGAGCGCGTCGAACGCGGGCTGGAAGCCGCGCTTGCGGATGAAGAACTGCTGCCCGGCAGCCTGCGACGCAACTACGAGCTGCTGTGGCAGGCCAGTATGATCTGGGACAGCTTCAATTCGCGCTGGAACGACTGGGTGGTCCGGTTCAACCGGCTGCAACAGGAGCAATTGCTGCGGGCTTTCGGCTTCGACGACCCGGACTGGCGGGATCTGGCCTTCGTCCTCGGCACGGGGCTCGCCGCGGGACTCCTGCTCCTCTCCGGCTGGCTGGCTTGGGAATTCCGGCCACAACGTCCTGATCCCGCCGCTGCCAGCTACCGGCGTTTTGTGGCGCGGATGACGCGCGCCGGCGTCGAGCGGCAGCCTCACGAAGCACCACGTGACTTCGCGGAGCGCGTTCGCCGGTTCCGCCCGGACCTCGGCACGGCCGCCGCCGCGATCACCGAGCTTTACCTGCGCCTGCGCTACCTGCCCCTGCCGGGGGCACGTGACCTGAGGCTGCTGCGCACCCTGGTGCAGCGTTTCGATCCATGAGCCTGGCCTTCGCGCTCGCGCTCGCCGGCGGCGCCCTCTTCATCGCCTGGATCGTCAGTGATCCGGTCCTCGCGGCGCGCAGGCGCAGCCGGCTGCATCGGCGGTCGCTGACCGATGCGGAGCGCCGTACGCTCGCCGACTGGCTGCCGGTCTGCCAGCACATGCCGCACGAGTTGCGCGACCGCCTGGAGCGGTTGACCGCCGTGTTCATCGGTGAGCGGCAATTCGTGGGCTGCGGCGGCCTCGAAGTCACGCCTGAGATGAAACTCGCGATCGCCGCGCAGGCCTGCCTGCTGGTGCTCGGCCGCAATACCCACGTGTATGACGAGTTGCGCGCCGTCCTCGTTTATCCGTCGCAGTTCATCGTGCCGGAGCAGTGGCACGATGAACACGGCGTGGTCACCGACGAGAAACGCGTGCTCGCCGGCGAGACCTGGGACCAGGGCCGAATCATCCTGTCCTGGGAAGACGTCGGCGCCCGCGGCGACGACGGTGAGGCATTCAACGTCGTCATCCACGAATTCGCCCATTATCTCGATCACGAGTCCGGTGGCGCGCCCTGGATCCATGATGCCGCTGCCAGGCGGCGCTGGGATGACTTGCTGGAACGAGAGCTTGCGGTCGTGCGCGACGCCGAGCGGCGCGGTGAGCCGACTTTCCTCGACCCCTATGCCGGAGAAGATCGCGCGGAGTTCTTCGCGGTCGCCAGCGAGGCGTACTTCGAGGAGCCGCAGCGCTTTGCACGATCGATGCCGTCGCTCTACGCCGCATTGCGTGATGTCTACCGCCTCGATCCGGCGGCGTGGTAATCCGGTCAGGCGGCGGCGCGCGAACGCGCGAGCAGTGCCGCTCCGCCGGCGAACAGCACGATGACGGACAGGATTCCGATGCGCGTGTTGCCGGTGACCAGTGCGGTGATCCCGACTAGCAACGGTCCCAGCACGGCCGCGAACTTGCCCATCATGTTGTAGAAGCCGAAGTATTCGCCCTGCTTGCCAGGGGGCACCATCGACGCGAAGCAGGATCGCGACAGCGACTGGATGCCGCCCTGCACCAGGCCGATGACGACGGCCAGCAGGTAAAAGTGCCAGATGCTGTCCATCCAGTAGGCGGCAACCGTCGCCAGCGAATAGGCACCGATCGCGATGAAGATGCCATTGCGGGCACCGATCCGGCTGCCGAGCCAGCCGAAGGCCAGCGCCGCCGGCAAGGCGACGAACTGCGTGATCAGCAGCGCCGCAATCAGGCTCTGCTGGGGGAAGCCGAGTGACAGCCCGAAATCCACGGCCATCTTGATGATCGTGTTGACCCCGTCGATGTACATCCAGTAGGCAAGCAGGAACCAGACCAGCGGCCGGAGCCGGCGGATTTCCCGCATCGTCGCGAATAGTTCATTGAGGCCTGCGTGCGCAGCTTCCAGCGGCTTCAGTGGCCGCGCCGGGCGCTGCTCCCGCACCCACAGCAAGTTCGGGACCGAGAACAGCAGCCACCAGATGCCGACCATCGGGAACGAGAGCCGCACCGCCTCGGCCGCATCCGCGATTCCAAAGAAGCCGGGGTTCGTGACCATGGCCACATTGAGCAGCAGCAGCAGGCCGCCGCCGGCATAGCCGAGCGAATAGCCGTAGGCCGATACGAGGTCGTATTCGGCCGGCTGCGTGACGTCGACGAGCAGGGCGTCGTTGAAGGTGACGCCGCCGGAAAAACCGAATCCGGCTGCCGCATAGACGAACACGGCGGTGACCCAGTCACCCTGCTGGACCCAGTAGAGCGCCGCGGTCATCGAAGCGCCGATCAGCGTGAAGAACGCAAGCATCCGCAGGCGCGCCCCCCCACGATCCGCCATCGCGCCCAGCAACGGTGCCAGCAGCGCGATCAACAGGCTGCCGATGCCATTCGCGAGTCCGAGCCGGAAGGTGCTGATGCTGGCCTCGGCGCCGGCGTTCCAGTACTGCTTGAAGAAAACCGGGAAGAAGCCCGCCATCACCGTAGTGGCGAATGCCGAGTTGCCCCAGTCATACAGCGCCCAGGCGATGACCGGGCGCCGTGCCAGCGGGCTTTTCACGCCGCCACCGCCAGGTGCTCGCGCGTCTCGCGGAAGGCCACGCCGGGCCAGCGTTCCATCGTCAGCTCCAGGTTGATGCGGCTCGGCGCCAGGTAGACGGGCAGGCCCGCGTGATCGAGCGCCAGGTGCTCCCGGCAGCGCTCATGGAATTCGCGCAATTTCACCGGATCTGGGCACTCCACCCACCGCGCCGTGACGACATTGACCGGCTCGAAGGCGCAACTGACGCCGTACTCGTCCGCAAGCCGGAATGCGACGACCTCGAACTGCAGCGGACCGATCGCACCGAGGACCAGGCTGTTGTTGGCCAGCGGCCGGAACAACTGCGTGGCGCCCTCCTCGCAGAGCTGATCGAGGCCCTTCTGCAAGGCCTTCATGCGCAGCGGTTCCCTGAGCACTGCCCGCCGGAACAACTCGGGCGCGAAGTTCGGGATACCCGTGAATGTCAGTGGCTCGCCCTCGGTGAACGTATCGCCGATGTTGATCGTGCCGTGGTTGTGCAGGCCGATGATGTCGCCGGCCCAGGCCTCGTCCGCCTGCTGGCGGTCCGCGGCCATGAAGGTCAGCGCATCCGCGATGCGCACCTCCTTGCCCAGCCGCACCTGATACAGCCGCATGCCGCGCCGGTAGTGACCGGAGCAGATGCGCAGGAAGGCGATGCGGTCGCGGTGCGCCGGATCCATGTTGGCCTGGATCTTGAAGACGAAACCCGTCAGCGCCGGTTCGTCGCCTCGCACCTCCCGCGTGGTCGTGGCGCGCGCCCGCGGCGCCGGCGCATGCCTGACGAAGGATGCGAGCAGTTCCTCGACGCCGAAGTTGGCGATCGCCGAGCCGAAATGGACCGGCGTCTGGCGGCCCGCCAGGTAATCCGCCGCATTGAATGCCGGCATCGCGCCGCGCACCAGTTCAACCTCATCGCGAAATGCCTGCACCGACGCGCCCAGCAGTTCGCCCGCCTCGTTGCTGGCGAGCCCCTGGATCGTGCGGTTGCGCCCGACGCGGCCCGCGCGCCCGTCGTCGTAGACATAGATCCGGTCCTCCGGGAAATGATAGATGCCGCGCAGGTCGCGACCCATGCCGATCGGCCACGTTACCGGCGCGCAGGCGATGCCGAGCACGCGCTCGATTTCGTCCAGCAGTTCCACCGGCGGGCGGCCGTCGCGATCCAGCTTGTTGACGAAGGTCATGATCGGCGTGTCACGCAGCCGGCAGACCTCCATCAGCTTGATCGTGCGCTCCTCGACTCCCTTGGCGCAGTCGATGACCATCAGCGCGGAATCGACGGCTGTCAGTGTCCGGTAGGTGTCCTCGGAGAAGTCTTCGTGGCCCGGCGTGTCGAGCAGGTTGACGACATAGCCCAGATACGGGAACTGCATGACCGACGAGGTTACCGAGATGCCGCGCTGCTGTTCGAGCCGCATCCAGTCGGAAGTCGCATGCCGCGCGGCCTTGCGGCCCTTGACGGTGCCGGCCATCTGGATCGCGCCGCCGAACAGCAGGAGCTTCTCCGTCAGCGTCGTCTTGCCGGCATCCGGATGCGAGATGATCGCAAAGGTGCGGCGGCGTGAGGTTTCGTCGTTCGGTTCAGTCATCGGTGGGGGCCGCGCAGGGCGCGCGATTGTAGCGGAAATGCCGGCAAGCCGCCGTCAGCCGTCCGCCAGCGCGCCCAGCTCGAGGCGAAATACCATGGCGTCTTCGCGTCCGTCGTGCGCCTGGTAGTAGCCGCGTCTCTGGCCGACGCACTCGAACCCGAATGACTGGTACAGCGAGATCGCGGACGTGTTGGAGCGCCGCACTTCGAGGAAAGCATCGCGGATGCCGCGATCGCGTGCATGCACGAGCACCGCCCGCAGCAGATCCCGGCCGATGCCATGCCGCCGCAGCGCCTGTTCGATGCACAGGTTGAGGACATGCGCCTCGCCCGCGCCCATCGAAAGCACCGCATAGCCCGCGACGCCGGCCGGCGTCTCGACGACCATGCAGTGGTACCCAACCCGCAGGCAGTCGCTGAATATCTGGTCGTTCCATGGAAAGGCGTAGGACGCGCGCTCGAGCGCCGCTACCTGAGCCAGGTCCGGCGCCGCCATGGGACGGAGGCGCCAGCGGAGCCCCGTGAACTCGTCACGTGCCGTCGCCACGACGCAGCACTTCCATGGCCAGTTTCAGGTCATCCCAGGACTTGCGTTTCTCCGCCGGACTGCGCAACAGGTAGGCCGGGTGATAGGTCACGATCACCGGCGTGCGGCCAATCCGGTGGATACGGCCGCGCTGGCGCCCGAGCGGCTCCTCGAACCCGAGCAGGCGCTGCGAGGCGATCCGGCCGAGACACAGGATCAGGGCGGGACTGACGAGTTCGATCTGCCGCAGCAGGTACGGCAGGCAGCGATCCGCTTCCTCCACCAGCGGGTTGCGATTGTTTGGCGGGCGGCATTTCAGGACATTCGCGATGTACACCTGCCCGCGCGCGAACCCGGCTGCCTTCAGCATGGAATTCAGCAACTGGCCGGCACGGCCGACGAATGGCTCGCCAAGCCGGTCCTCGTCAGCGCCAGGCGCCTCCCCGATCACCATCAGCCGGGAATGAATATCGCCGGTGCCAAAGACCGTCTGCGTACGCGTCGCGCACAGGCCGCAAAGCCGGCACTCGCGCACGGTGGCGGCGAGCGTGTCCCAGTCCATCGCTTCCGGCCCAAGGCTCGCCCCTGCAGTCGCGAAGGGCGCGGCTGCGACGCGCGCGCGTGGGACATACGAATTGATGCCCATGGCGTCGAGCACGGCGAGGCGCCTCGCGTCCATGGAGTCAGCCTGCCTCGCGCGACGCGCCGGCGTCGCGCGGGCGCTTGCGGATCTTGAGCCAGCTCCAGCCGATCGGCCCGGACAGTGCGTAGAAACCGAACATCAGGAACAGCACCACCGGCGGATTCAGCGCGATCAGCGCGATCGCGATCGGCACCAGCAGGAGCCGCGAATAGCGCACGCGCTCGCCGGCGGCCTTGTCCTTGAAGCTGCGATATGGGAACCGGCTGACCATCAGGATCGCCGCGAGTACCGTGACGGTGAATGCGAGGATCAAGCCGGGCAGCCCGGTCACGTCATATTCATGCGCGAGGCCGATGAATGCCGCGACCACCGCGGCGGCGGAAGGGCTGGGCAGGCCCTCGAAATAGCGCTTGTCCTGCACGGCCGCGCGGGCATTGAAGCGCGCGAGGCGCATCGCCGTGGCGGCCGCGAAGAAGAACGCGGCGATCCAGCCGAAGCGGCCCCAGGCGGAACCGTATTCGGCGATCCGGGCCACGCCCCATTGGTAGCACACGACGGCCGGTGCGAGCCCGAATGCGACCATGTCGGCAAGGCTGTCGAACTCCTTGCCGAAGACCGTCTCGGTGCCGGTCAGGCGCGCCACGCGCCCGTCGAGACCGTCGAAGATCATCGCCCCGAAGATCGCGATCACTGCGCGCTCGTAGTTGCCATCGATTGCGGCGATGATCGAATAGAAGCCGCCGAACAGGCACATGGTCGTCAGCAGGTTCGGCAGCAGGTAGATTCCGCGGCGCGATCGTATCTCGTTCAATTCGACTTTCATGCGGCTGCCGTGGCAAGGCTTGAGTGCAGCGCCTAAGATACCGCGCTTTGGGGCCGGCTACACGAACCGCGCCACGGGTGTTCCATGCGCTTGTCCGCCTATCCCATCCAGAACCTCAAGGAAGTCCCGGCGGACGCCGAGGTGGTCAGTCACCAGCTGATGCTGCGCGCCGGGTTGATCCGCAGGGTCGCCGGCGGCCTGTACACCTGGCTGCCGATGGGCCTGCGCGTGCTGCGCAAGGTTGAGCGCATCATCCGCGAGGAAATGGACCGCGCCGGGGCACTCGAACTTTCCATGCCCGTCGCGCAGCCCGCCGAACTCTGGGTCGAGTCGGGGCGCTGGGACCGGTTTGGCCCGGAACTCCTGCGCTTCAAGGACCGGCATCAACGCGACATGGTCCTCGGTCCGACCCACGAGGAGATCATCACCGACCTGGCGCGCCGTGAATTGAAGAGTTACCGGCAGCTGCCCGTCAATTTCTACCAGATCCAGACCAAGTTCCGCGACGAGATCCGGCCGCGCTTCGGCGTCATGCGCGCCCGAGAATTCATCATGAAGGATGCCTACAGCTTTCACGCCGACGAAGCCTCACTGGCGCTCGGCTATCGCAGCATGTATGAAGCCTATACGGCGATCTTCACGCGGCTGCAGCTGCGCTTCCGCGCCGTGTACGCGGATACGGGCGCGATCGGCGGCAGCGCCTCGCAGGAATTCCACGTGCTGGCAGATTCCGGCGAGGACGCGATCGTGTTCTCCGATGCAGGCGACTATGCGGCCAATCTGGAGCTGGCCGAGGCGCCCGCGCCGCGCGACACCAGGCCGCCCGCGTCGGCGAAACTTGCGCAGGTCGCGACACCCGGCGTCCGCACGATCGCCCAGGTCTCGACGTTTCTTCGTATCGATGCGATGCGGACGATCAAGACGCTGGTCGTCGATGCTGCGGACGGCGGTCTCGTGGCACTCGTATTGCGCGGCGACCACGAACTGAATGCCATGAAGGCCCAGAAGCTGCCCAGCATCGCTACGCCCCTGCGCATGGCCGACACCGGCCGCATCGTCGCCGTCGCCGGCTGTGAGCCGGGATCCCTCGGGCCCGTTGGCCTGCCGATGCCGGTGATTGCCGACCGCTCGGCGGCCGTGCTCGCCGATTTCGTCTGCGGCGCGAACCGCGCCGATGCACACCTGACCGGAGTCAACTGGGGCCGCGACCTGCCGGATCCGGCCGTTGCGGATCTCCGCAATGTCGTCGATGGCGATGCGAGTCCCGGCGGCCGCGGCCGCCTGTCGGTCGCGCGCGGCATCGAGGTCGGTCACATTTTCCAGCTCGGGTGCAAGTACAGCGAGGCCATGGGCGCTACCGTGCTCGACGAACAGGGCAACAGCATTGCCATGCACATGGGCTGTTACGGCATCGGCGTCACGCGCATCGTGGCCGCCGCGATCGAGCAGAATCATGACGAGCGCGGCATCATCTGGCCGGCACCGCTGGCCCCGTTCCAGGTCATCCTGGTCGCGCTCAACTGGGCCAAGTCGGAACGCGTGCGCGACGCGGCCAGCAGGCTCTACGGCGATCTCTGCCGGACTGGCGTCGATGTGCTGCTCGACGACCGCGATGCTCGCCCGGGCGTCAAGTTCGCGGATGCCGAACTGATAGGCATCCCGCATCGCGTGGTCGTATCAGAGCGCGGCCTCGACTCCGGGCGCCTCGAATACCGCCATCGCCGCGCGACCGCCAGCGAGGAATTCCCGCTGCCGGAGGCCATGGAATTCATCGCGTCGCGACTCGCGGCGGAGCGCTGAAGGGCCGGCCCGCATGCCCTGGCCAATTCGCGCGGCGCCATTCCTGCTCGCGGGTCTCGCCATTGCGCCGGCAGCGCTCGCGGATGGCCAGCGGGATCCCGGCCTGCGCCAGGTCATTTCGGAGGCGATCAGCAGCAGTAACTGCTTCGAGGACAAGTACGACGAAATCGTCTGGTATGCGCTGATGCAGCCGCGCGTCGAGCGCCGGCTGCAGCAGCAGCCCACCGACCTGCGCCTGGGCGCGGATCTTGGCGCGGCGGCGCAACGCATCCTGCACGCCGTGCATTGCGAATCGAACAAGCACCTGATGCTGCGCGGCCGCCCGCAACTCGTGCTGGCGCTCATCGACGTCGAAAGCTCTTTCGATCCGTTCGCCGTTTCCTCAGCGGGCGCGGTCGGCTTGATGCAGGTGATGCCGTTCTGGCCGCGCAAACTTGGTCTCTCGACGCGCGACCTGCTTGACGTCGAACTGAATGTCCGCATGGGGACCAGCATCCTTGCCTATTACCTGGATCGTGAGCGGGGCGACTATCGCCGCGCGCTCGGTCGCTACAATGGCAGCCTGGGCCGGCGCAGTTATCCGGACCTCGTGCTCGGCCGGCTGCATTCGCGCTGGCAGAACTAGGTCATGATGCGCCGGACGATCAGCGTGGCACGAATACCGGTGGCCAGTGCATCGTCGCCGGGTCGATGACTTCAACTTCCACGCCATCGACACGCGCCTTCGGAGGCCCGCTGTGCAGCCACTGAACGAGTT
Source organism: Gammaproteobacteria bacterium (assembly GCA_023265875.1). GTDB lineage: Bacteria > Pseudomonadota > Gammaproteobacteria > Steroidobacterales > Steroidobacteraceae > SCUD01. The sequence goes on from JAHFSF010000027.1 coordinate 15,881, forward strand.
GTTCGAGCGCATCGACCGGACCGGCGGCCAGCACGAGGACGCTGCCATCCGCCTCGTTGGATGCATAACCGCGCAGCGCCAGGGCGCGGGCGCGCTCGGCAGTGCTGGCGCGGAAGAACACGCCCTGCACCTGCCCGCGGACGCGGACCCGACGCGCAGCCTGTGGAGTTGACCTAGAATTCACTGTCCGAATAGTTTGTAAGTACTTAACACTCTTGATAAAATTTTACGCAGTTCATCGGCACATCACAAGCCGTGCCGAACCGCCGCCCTAAAGCAGGCTGCCGCGCATGACCGAGATACTCGTGTTGTTCTATTCGCGTCGCGGCACGACCGCAGAGCTCGCCCGGCAGGTCGCGCGCGGCATCGAGTCGCAACCCGGCGCGAAGGCACGCCTGCGCACGGTGCCGCCACTCGCTGCTACCGCGACCGACGTGCCACCGGAAGGCTCGCCCTATGCAAGTCATGACGATCTGCGCGAGTGCGCGGGGCTCGTGCTCGGCAGCCCGGTCCGGTTCGGCAACATGGCGGCGCCCCTGATGGCATTCTTCGACGGCACCTCCAGTCTCTGGTTGACGGGCGTGCTCGCCGGAAAGCCGGTTGGCGCGTTCACGTCCGGCAGCACGATGCACGGCGGGCAGGAGACCACGCCGTTGTCGATGCTGCTGCCACTGCTGCATCACGGCATGCTGGTCGTCGGGCTGCCGTTCACCGAACGTGCGCTGTCGACAACCACGGGCGGCGGTACGCCGTATGGTGCGAGTCGCGTCGTTCCGGAAGGCACGCATCCGGCACTGACCGCGACGGAGCGGCAGCTCGCGCAAGCACTCGGCCGGCGCGTGGCCGAGGTCGCAGTGCGGCTCGCAACATCAGCACGATGATGACAGACCGTGAGGTGGCTGCGCGCCGGATCGCATTGCTCTCCTGGACGTTGCTCGCCGCATCGATTGCGCTGTGGCCATTCATCGGCGCCGGAATCGGCTACGCCCCAACGATCCTGGCATTGGTGCCCCTGCTTCTGCCCGTGAGGGGATTGTTGCGCGGGACGGCGCGCACGCTGCAATGGTCGTCCTTCACGCTGGCGCCTGCGCTGGTCCTCACGCTGACCGAATTGCTGACCAATGCGCCGGCACGCGTCCTGGCCGCGTTGACGCTGGCCCTGATACTGGGCACATTTTCCGCGACAGTCGCCCTATTGCGTGTGACTGCGCGCGACCGCTGATCAGCGGCTGGCGCGTTCCAGCACCTGGCGCACGAAAGGAACGGTCAGGCGCCGCTGCGCGGCAAGCGCCTCGATATCGAGTTCATCCAGCAGCCGGCACAGTGCCGCGAAATCGCGCGGCGCCCTGCGCGTCAGGTAGGCAAGGGTTTCATCCGGCAATTCGAGTCCGCGATGCGCCGCACGGCGCAGCAGCGCGGCTCCCTGCTCGCTTTCCGCAAGCGGTTGCAGGCGATGCACGATGCTGGCCGAAAACCTGGACGCGAGGTCCGCCAGCCCGAATGGTATTGCTGCCGGCGGTCGTTCCGCGGCGCAGACCAGCCGCCCGCCCTGTTCCGCAATTCCGTTGTACAGCGTGAACAATGCCTGCTCCCAGTCGGGCATCCCTGCAACCGCACCGACGTCGTCGAGCGCCACCAGTTCGAGTCGCTCGAATCCGGCCAGCAGTCCGGGGCCGGGGTCGGCCGGTGCTGCCAGGGCCAGATAGGCCGACGTCAGTCCGCGTTGCCCGCCCTGGGCGCAACAGGCCTGCAACAGGTGCGTCTTGCCGGTTCCCCGCGGCCCGAACAGCCATAGCGGCGGGCCGGCCTCGCGTATGAGCCCCTCGAGTGCCGCCACCGCCGCAGAATTCGCGCCTGCATGAAATGTCTCGAAGCGCAACGAGACGCCGAGCTGGACGCCCAGTGGCAGCTGGCGCACTGGCTCAGGCCGCGGCGCGGCGCGCGCGGCTGACCGCGATCGCCTTGCGCATGTAGGTGACGATGTAATCGACACCGCTCACGACGGTCGTCACGAGGACCAGCGCACCCAGTGCCACGATGGGCCATTCCGGCAGCGCGGGATAGGCTGCCTGCCCGACCACGGCGATGACGTACAGGATCTGGACCAGCGTGTTCAGCTTGCTTGCCATCGTGGGCCGGGCCTCCACCGGGCCGAACAAAAGCTTGTAAATCAACGCCCCCACCCCGATGACGACATCCCGCGCGACTGCCACGGCGGCGAGCCAGACGGGCACGAGCCCGATGCAGGCGAGAGTGATGAACACGCTGACCAGCAGCAGTTTGTCCGCCAGCGGATCCAGGAACTTGCCGATTTCCGAGCCCTGGTTGAACGACTTTGCCAGGTAGCCGTCGAGCCCATCGGACAATGCGGCGATCAGGAACAGGACGAGCGTCGGTTCAAACCTGCCGTCGGCCAGCAGCCACACGATCGGCACCGCGAGTGCGATGCGCAACAGGCAGATCAGGTTTGGAACCGTGGCAATGCTCATGGCGGCAGCGAGAAGATCATCCGCCCTGCGTCAACGGCCACCAGCCGGCCATCGCGCTCGATTGCCTGCCGCAATGCCGCGGGGTCACCGCGAATCTGCAGCGTGAATGACACGGCCTTTGCGGTCACCTCGTCGACTTCGACGGCTCGCACGAGCGGCAGCCGTGAAAGCGCCCGCAGGGCGGCTGCATAGGATTCCAGCGAGTCGACTCCCGTAACCGTCACGAATTGTTCGCTGCGCTGGCCGGCGCCGCGCGATGCGTAGGCACCGGCATAACGATCGGCGGCAAGGTCCAGCCCGGATTCGAGTTCGCCGCTTGCCTGCGCAGAAATGCCGGCAGCCGAAAATGTCCACTCGACGGCGTGCTGACCATTCGCAGCCGTCACCGCACGGCCGATCAGCACGCCGTCTGCGCCGTAGCGCGCGGCTGCAGACACCAGCGGGGAATGGTCGCCGGACCAGACCTGCTGGAAGCCACGGGCCAGGTCGTCGCCGGGCCCGGGCCAGACGA
>JAHFSF010000148.1 GCA_023265875.1 Gammaproteobacteria bacterium
ACTACGCGCTGCACAGCCATCGGCGCGCGGCCGCTGCCGCAGACCAGGGCTACTTCGCGCGGGAGATCGTGCCAGTCCCCGTGCATGAATGGGGTGAGACCCGCGGCGCGGAGGAGGCGGTGATCTTCGCGCGGGACGAGACGATACGGCGTGACACGAGCGCCGAGAAGCTCGCCACGCTAAAGACCAGCTTCCGCCCGGACGGGCGCGTGACCGCCGGCAATTCATCGCAGATCTCGGACGGTGCCGCGGCCCTGCTGTTGATGTCGGGTGAAGTCGCCAGGACGCTCGGCCGGCCGCCGAGGGCGCGCATTCTGTCGATCGCGACGGTAGGCTCCGATCCCACCCTGATGTTGATGGGGCCGGTCGACGCCACGCGGCGTGTGCTCGCGCACGCCGGGCTTGCGCTCTCCGACATCGACCTGTTCGAGGTGAACGAGGCGTTTGCCCCGGTGCCCCTCATGTGGATGCGCGAGACGGGAGTCGGCCATGAGCGCCTCAACGTCAACGGCGGAGCGATCGCGCTGGGTCATCCGCTCGGCGCCACCGGCGCGCGCATCATGACGACGCTGCTGCACGAGCTGGAGCGCCGCGATGCAACGCTGGGCTTGCAGGCCATCTGCTGCGCAGGCGGCCTTGCGACGGCAACGATTATCGAGCGGCTCGGCTGACGCGCCGTCGTCAGTGATCCAGCCGGTAGACGCGTGTGGCGGTACCGTGGAAAAGCGCCGCGCGCTCGGCCTGCGAGTAGCCAGCGGTCAGGCGCTTGAATGCGTTCCACAGGACCGTGTAGGAGCAGGAAACCCGGTCCATCGGGAAATTGCTCTCGAACATGCATCGCTCGGCCCCGAAATGCTCGATGCAGCTTTCATAATACGGCGCCATTGCCGCGGCCAATTCGACGGAACCAGGTGGCATCGCGCGCTTGTGCCAGCCGAATCCACTCATCGACATCGTGCGTCCACCCAGCTTGACGAACACATTCGCACAGTGCGCAAGCTCGGCGATGTTGCGTCGCCATGCGTCGAACACTTCCTCGCGCCGGCCGGCGTAGGGACCGATGCCAAGCGGGCCGCCCATGTGGTCGAGCACGATGGTGGTGCCGGGAAACGCGCGAGCCAGGTCGGCAAGCTCCGGGAACTGCGGGTAATAGACCCAGGCGTCGAATGACAGTCCGAGACTGCCGAGGCAGGAAAAGCCCTGGCGGAATTCCCGGCTCATCAACAGGTTCCGGGGCGGGTGCGTGTGGACCTCGCGAATCTGGTCGCTCGGGTCCCATGCGCTCGCGTAGCGAATTCCGCGAAACCGGCTGCTGGCGTGGAGGTGTGCGTCGAGAGCTGCCTGCACTGGTGAACCCAGAGTCAAGTCGGCAAATCCGACGATTCCGGCAGCGACGCGCGTGATTCCCGCACGCCGCGTGCCGGCAGCCACGAGCTGCTCCACGAACTCCGTCTCACCGACGGGGCTCAAGGCGAGCGGACCCTCGGTCCGGTACATCTGGTCGCACTCGACGTAGACTGTACTGAGGACGCGATGTCCGGCGCCGATGTCGGCAATGAACTCATCGACCAGATATCTGCCCTGCGGATCGTCCCACAGATGATGGTGCGGATCGCATACCGGGAGTTCGGGTTCGATGGCGTCTTCCGGCGTGCGCGCCGCTACTGCGAAACCCGGGTCAGGTGTGCCAGGTCCAGCATTTCAGTGTCAAAGAGTTGCCGTGCCTGGTCGGGCCCGAGTTGTGCGTCGAAGTAGGCCGCTGTTCGAAGTCCGACCAACATCGCGTATGCAAGTTCAGCTGATTCCCGGGCCTTGAAAACTCCATGCGGCGATCGCTCGAAGAGCTCCTGCAGGTAGGCCTTGCAGTACCGGTCGAGCGCTGCCTTCTCGCTGTGGAGCTGCTTGTCATGCACGGCGACGCCGAAGCACTCGAGCATGAAGCCAACCTCGGACTTGCTGATGCCCTTGCCGGCGAAGAACAACTCGGCCAGGAGATGAATCTGCTTCTCGGGGTCCTCGCTGCGGAAGCCCTCCAGGCGCTCGACGATGCGACGGGCGACGTCTGCGAAGTAGTAAGCGAGGATCGCATCCGTGCCCGAAAAATAGTACAGCAGGTGACTGGGCGACATGCCGGCAGCATGTGCCACATTCGCCAGAGTGGTCTTCGGGTAGCCTTGCTCGATGACGCAGTCGTGCAGTGCCTTGAGGATGGTACGGCGCCGCTTTTCGCTGCGAAGCTTCGGCGATGTGACAGTTCGCCGGACTTTGGTTCTTGGCTCCATCGGTGCTATTGCCGTTCGCGTTCCCCGTGGCATCTGCGGGCTACAGCTTGCAGGATTCGCCGCCGTCGATGACGAACACCGAGCCGGTGACGAAATCCGCCTTGGCCGAGGCAAGGTAGCAGACGAGGGGCCCGATCTCGTCTGTCTCGCCCATGCGTCGGGCGGGAATCTTGCGTGTGCGGCGCGCGAGCAGCTCGGGGGAATCCAGCACCACACGTTGGGCATCGGTGGCGAAAGCACCTGGAGCAATCGCGTTGACCTGCACGCCCTTGCCCGCCCATTCTGCCGCAAGCGCCTTGGTGAACTGCAGGAGAGCGCCCTTTGAGGCCGAGTAGGCGACCAGCGTCGCCTTGCCGAGAATGCCGGAGGTCGAGGCGATGTTGATGATCTTTCCTGAGCCGCGGGTGACCAGATACTTGCCTGCGGCGCGGGTCAATATCATCGGCGCCAGCAAGTTCACTGCCATCACCTCGTTCCAGATGTGATCGGATTGCTCGAGGAAATCGCCGGCGGGCGCAATCCCGGCGTTGTTCACCACAACGTCGAGTTGCCCGAACGTCTTGACGGCCTCGTCGGGCAGCCGGGCGACCGCGGCCGTGTCTTTCATGTCGCATTGGCTGATGTGGATGCGTTCCGACGCGATGGACTTGAGCTTCCGCAATTCGTCGAGGGATCGCGACGTGGCCAGCACGCGGGCTCCCTGTTCGATCAGTGCCAGAGTGATCGCATGCCCCAGCCCACGGCTGGCACCGGTCACGATGGCGACCCGGCCTTCGAGTTCGAGGTCGATCATGGGACTTGCCTGACGAGTTCGCGGGCGATGCCGAGGCGCAGCACCTCGGAGGCGCCTTCGTAGATCCGCATCGCGCGGGCCTGCCTGTAGAGTCGCTCGATCTTGGAATGACGGATCAGTCCGAATCGACCCATCATCTGTACGCAGCGGTCCACCACGCGGGATGCGATTTCGCTGGCCGCGAGCTTGGCCATGGAAGACTGGTGCAGTGCGGCTGCGGGGTCGTCGATCGCGCGGGAAGCAGCGCGATAGGTCAGCAGCCTCACCATTTCGATTTCTGTATGGCTGTCGGCGAGCATCTCGGCCACCGCTCCCAATTGTGCGAGCGGGCGGCCGAACTGCACTCGGGTCCGGGTGTGCCGGACTGCTTCCTCCAGGGCCGCCTGCGCGAGGCCGACGGCGGCGCCCGCAACGGACACGCGGAAAATGCCGAGCGTCGCGAGCACGAGTTCCAGGCCTTGCCCGACCTTGCCGACGCGGGCATCTGGCGGCAGCAAGACATTGTCGAAACGGATTTCGCCGAGCACATGCGGGGCGATCAATATTGGCGAGGGGGTCACCGACACGCCCGGCGTTGCCGCCGGGACGAGCACCATCGAATAGCCCGATCCCTCCCGTGCGAACACGACGAAAAACGCCGCGCTGACGCCGTTGGAAATGAATGACTTGGAACCCTTCAGAACCAGCCGGTCATCGCTCACCCTGAGTTCGGTCGCGACGGCCTTCAGGTCAGAGCCGGCATTGTCTTCGGTCAGCGCGAGCGCGGCCAGCGCCTCGGTCCTGGCGATCCGGGGCAGCCACTGCGCGCGCTGTTCCGGCGAGCCGGCCACAGTGATCGCGTAACTGCCGATGCCCTGCAGCGCGAACAGCGAATCGGCGTGAGAGGACGTCGCCATCAGCGCTTCCCGCACGAGGCAAATGGCCAGCGGATCGGGGCGCGTACTGCGTCCGCCGTGTTGTGCCGGCACCATCAGCCCGCAAAGTCCGCTCTTCCGCAGTGCAGCCAGAACGCCAGGATGCACCTCGCTGGACTCGTCCGCCTCCTTTGCCAGGGGCTCGATCGAGCGGGCAAAAACACGTGCCTCGTGTTGCAGCTTGAGGTAGGCGGGTTCCAGCTCAAAGCTCACGCGGGGGATTCCTCGGAACGCGTCCTTCGAAGCGGGGTTGCCGCTTCTCCATGAACGCCGTTGCCCCCTCGATCATGTCGGCGGAGCCGATCGCCTGCACCAGCATGCCGAGACCGTTCAGGTAGCCGTCCCGGCAATGGTTCCACCAGAGGTTCGAACTGATCTTGGCGATCTCGAGATAGCGCGGACTCATGCGCAGCAACTCGTCGGCCCATCGGGCCACCTCTTCTTCGAGCTGGGCATCCGGGACGACGGCATTGATCCAGCCAAGCTCGAATGCCTGCTTCGCCGGATAGCGCCGGCACAAAAATGCCACCTCCTTGGCGCGTTTCTCACCGATGTTCATGGCAAGGAAATTCGTGCCGCCCAGGACCGGAGCGCTACCTACCCTTACACCGGTCTGGCCGAAGGTCGCGCTTTCCGCGGCGATGGCGAGGTCGCAGGCCACCACGAGCTCGTTTCCGCCGCCGGCCGCAACACCATTCACGGCCGCGATGACCGGTCGAGGGCTATTCCTGATCGTCTCATAGAGACGCAGTGATCCGTAGAACATGCTGCGCAGCGCCCCGGCGTCCGGTTTGCTCAAGTTCGCCAGGTAGCCGCCTGCGCAGAAAGCCCTGCCCGAGCCGGTGAGGACGATCACGCCGGCATCGGCCGCCGCCTCAATCGCCTCGATCAGGGATTGAGCCATCGCGGCGTCGTAGGCATTCATGCGTTCCGGTCGCGTCAGCCGGATCCAGGCAACTTCACCCTTTCGTTCAGTCGTGAGGTCAGACATGTTCAACCCCATGTGAGAAGGCCAGGTCGATAGGCCGGGATTGCTGCGGCGTGCGTAGAATTCAGCGCAGTCACGAGGCGCGCCCACTCGACCTTGACAAGCAAGTTATTGTGTGGAAGCTTTGAACTAAGTTCAAGTCCCATCGGGGGCAGAAAGACCGGACGGCAATACACCAGGGGGTGACCGCGGGTCCGCTGCGTTGCAGTGCGCACAAGGTATCGGAATTTCTGGATTACGGTCAATTGCCGGTCGAGTGACCCGTCAACTGATCAATAACGGAGAGCGTTACATGTCGAACGAGAATCAGACGGCGGCACCCCGTGTCGTATTCGATCCCACGAAGCTCGAGCAGCTCAATGTCTCCAAGGATTACCCGATGGAGTCGGATGACTTCAAGCGCCTGTTCACCTACAACGCGTACTGCGAGATGGCCCATGTCAGCAAGAAGGGCTATCCGATCGTGACTCCGATGTTCTACGTCATCCACGACGGCTTTCTGCAGATGAGCAGCATCCAGAAGTACCGGCACAAAGTCCATCATCTGATAGAGAACCCGAAGATTTCCGTCAGCATCCACAACGACGGCTGCAACCTCCGCCACCAGAAGGCGATCCTCATCATCGGCCAGGCCGAGGTGTATACGGACGATGCCAAGATGCGTGAGATTCACTGGGGAATCATCGACAAGTACTGGACAGAGCTGAAGGACCCGAAAGTGCGCGAAGCCGCGTTCGCGGCGGTGCACACGCCGTTGCGCGCGATCATCAAGGTCATCCCGGAAAAGATCATGACCTGGGATTTCGGCAAGATGGTGGAGGCGTATGACCCGGGCGTCTGGTTCGGCGAATCGCACGCGCTCGAGGAGGCGGCGAAGACGCGCCCGCTGTGATCGTCGGTCTGCGCCAGGGGAAACGCCGAGCCTCGACAGGTCCGGGGGATTGAAGCGATGG
>JAHFSF010000149.1 GCA_023265875.1 Gammaproteobacteria bacterium
GCAAGTTTGCGATCGCAGGTCTGCAGCTCGAGATCGCCCGTGGCGACAACCTCGTCTATCTGCGCTCCGAGATCGAGTCGGTCGTGACGCGCTTTCCCTGGGCGCAGATGGTCGTGCTCGGCGAGCTGTCCGTCTATGGATCCGGCACGGCTCGTGCCGAGTCGCCGGCCGGCCCCACCGAGCTCGAGTTCTGCCGCATCGCAAGAACGCACGGTATCTGGCTCATTCCGGGTTCCTTCTATGTGCGCGAGGGCGACTCGGTCTTCAATCTCACGCCCGTCATCAACCCGGCGGGTGAAGTCATCGCGCGCCATCGCAAGATGTTTCCGTTCCTGCCGTACGAGACCGGCGTCGCTCCGGGCAGGGAATTCATCGTTTTCGACGTGCCGAAGGCCGGCCGCTTCGGCGTCAGCAACTGCTACGACATGTGGTTTCCGGAGACCACGCGCATGCTCGCCGCGATGGGTGCCGAAGTGATCCTGCACCCGTCCATGACCAATACCATCGATCGTGACGTGGAACTGGCGATCGCGCGGGCCAATGCCGCCAGCAACCAATGTTATTTCTTCGATATCTGTGTCGCCGGCCAGCTCGGCTTCGGCCAGTCGATCGTCTGCGGCCCGGGAGGCGAGATCCTGCACCTGGCAGGTCGTGCCCGTGAAATATTTCCGGTTGAGGTCGATTTCGATCACGTCCGCCGCGTCCGCCGGCGCGGCTGGAACGGCGTCGGCCAGGTATTGAAAAGTTTCCGCGATCGCGCCGTGGACTTTCCGGTCTGCGGCGACCGCCACCTTCCGTTCGAGCCATTGAACGCGCTCGGGCCGCTGCGGCTGCCCGAACGTGAATGACCTCATGAAGATCCCGTCCGGCAGAGCCGCACCAGGATTCAACCAGTTTGGAGAACAGCCGTGATGACAAACCACCTTTACCACCGTCAATCAGCCATCGCCCTGGCAGTCTCGAGCGTTCTCGCTGGAGGCTCCGGTGCGGCGCAGGCGCAGGATGTGCCCGCGGCCACCGCGCTCGGGGAGGTCATTGTCACGGCGACGCGGCGCGAGGAATCCATCCAGGACATTCCGTTCAACATCTCCGCCACGAGCGGCGAAGCCCTTGAAAAGGCCCACATCATCGACGCCGTGGAGGCGCTCCGCACCATGGCCGGCGTCTCGGTGCAGGACCGCGGCTATCGCAACTCCGGTGTAACCAGCAGCATCGTGATTCGCGGCATCAATGTGGATTCCGGCACACAGGGCGACGTGCCGCTCGCCGCGCCGCCGACGGTCGCGACTTACATCGACAACACGGCGCTCTACGGTAATTTCATCCTCAAGGACGTCGAGCGCGTGGAAGTGCTGCGCGGACCGCAGGGCACGCTCTATGGCTCGGGCTCGCTGGCCGGCAACGTGCGCTACATCATGAAGAAACCGGATCTCAGCGGCTTCAGCGGCGAGGCAGGAGTCGCCTTCGGGCAGACGGACGGCTCAGACGGTTACAACCTGAATCCGGACATCCTGCTGAATGTTCCGCTCAGCGACACATTCGCGTTCCGCATGAACGCCGGCATGATCGACAACGACGGCATCGTCGATTACCCGAATGTCTACGTGCTCGACGCCAACGGTGACCCGGTCGTCAATGGGGACGTCGTGACGGCGACCCCGGTTTACAGGAGCGTCAAGGATGCCGATACCGTAGACATCAAGTACGGTCGCGTGTCGCTGCTGTTCGCGCCGAGCGACACTTTCAGCGCGCAGCTCTCCTACCAGCGGCAGGAGGACGATATCGGTGGCCGGCGCCAGGTCACCCGAGGCGCCAATTTGGTCAATGGCGGCAACTACCGTGAGTACGAGTTCGGCGGCATCCAGTTGGAGCCTACGTCACGGGAAGTCGAGCTGGCGGCACTCGAGATGGAAATGGATCTTGGCTTTGCGACCCTGACTTCCAGTACCTCGTACTACGACCACACCGGCACCGGCATCAGCGATAACTCCGGCGTCTATGCGCGCAATGGCTGGTTCGCCTTTTATGGCAGCTCGCCGCGACCGATCGCGCAGGCCGAGCGTTTCTACGATGACTCGGCCATCACCCAGGAATTGCGCCTGGTATCGAATGGCGAGAACCATGTCGACTGGACCGTCGGCCTGTACTACACCGACGAAGACTACGACCTCGGGCAGAACAGTTACCTCGTCGGCTATGTTCCTTATATGAATGCGATCAACCTGTACGGCCTTGCCCCGTTCGCCACGAACCAGGATTTCCTGTTCCGGCGCAACCAGAAATATGAGGAAAAGGCCGTATTCGGCGAGGCGACCATCAACTTCAGCGATGACCTGCACCTGACGCTCGGCGGCCGTTACTTCGACAACTCGGTCGATGTCGACGCGATCGTGGACGTGCCGATTTACTCGTCGCCCAGCAATCCGCCCGGCACGGCCTCGGAGAAGATCAGCGACGACGACATCCTGGTCAAGGCCAATCTGGCGTGGGATGTCAGCGACAGCTCGATGCTCTATGCGACGTTTTCGCAGGGCTATCGGCATGCCGGCGCGAATGCCGTGCCGACGAGCGGCAAGTATGCGGAGAACCCGGACTTCTTCACTTTCGATGCCGATTCGATCGATAACTACGAGATCGGATACAAAGGCACGACCGACCGGCTGAGCTATGCGGTGTCCGTGTACTACGCCGAGTGGGACAAGCCGCAGCTCAATACTGCGACCTCCAACTGGGGCTTCTTCGCGGTAGTCAACGGACAGTCGGCAACGACGCAGGGATTCGAGCTCGAGCTTTCAGGCAGGCTGACCGACAGCCTGAGCTATAGCCTCGGTTACACTTACGCCGATACCGAACTGACCGCTGATGTGTATCAGCCGGCCGGCAATTTTTATGGCGGACCCCTGTACACGGACCGCGTCGGCGCCGACGGAGACCGCCTGCCCGGCACGGCGGAGAACGTGTTCAACGTGTCCCTGCGCCATGTCAAGACGTTTGCCAATGGCATCGAGTGGAATACCGTGTTGACCGGCTATTACCAATCGGACGTCATCAATGCCATCGGCGACCACACCTGCCTGACTGTCTTCAACCTGATCGGCAACTGCCGCGATAGCGCGAACCCCGCGTCGGCGTTCTATGCCCCGACCTCGGTCTGGAACAGGAGCTACGCGGAGATCGGCAGCTTTGCGATCTTGAACATGACCAACACCATCAGCAAGGATGCCTGGGCCGCTTCCTGGTATGTCAAGAACATCTTGAACGAGGAAGGCACGACCGGAGTCTTCCCGTTCCTCGTCGGCGGATCCCGGACTGACCCCAGCCAGAACTACTTTGGCAACAACTCGCGGGACTACATCGCGCTGCCGCGCACCATCGGCGTCGCGCTCAGTTACCGGTTTTGAGCGAACCATGTAGTCACAGAGGCCGGGCACTGCCCGGCCTTTTTTCTTTGTTAGGATGAACGGGCCGCCATGTCGAGCCCAGCACCACAGAGCAAAGAGCAGGTCGCCGACTCGATCATCCGGTGCATCGACGCAAGGGATTTGCGCAAGGCGCTTGGGATCTGCCAACAGCTGAACCGGCGGCACCCCGACTATGCCTACTGCTGGTACCTGGCCAGCTTCCTGATGCAGAAAGTGCGCCACTACGCGGATGCCATCAAGGCGATCGACCGGGCACTGCAGCTCTCCAGCCTCGACAGGTACCAGGTGCACAAGGCCAGGTGCCATTTCGAAGCCGACGACATCGCAGGCGCAGTTGAGGCCGCAGCCGTCATCAAGAACAAGTCCTTCGTCGATCCCCTCCTTCACAGCCAGCTGGGATCCCTGCTCCACCTGCTGGGGGACCAGGCGAGCGCGCTCTTTCACTACACGAAGGCAATCGAGCTCGACGCCGGCAATGCCGATCACTATTTCAACCGGGCCGCCGTACAGCGCTACCTCGGCGACGTTGCGGGTGCCGAGGCCGGCTTCAACCAGGCGATCGCGTTGAAACCGGATGAATACGAAGCCTACAACGGGCGTGCGCAACTGCGTACGCAGACTGCCGAGCACAATCACATCGCGCAGCTTCGGGAGATCATCGCGCGCACGCGCGACCCGGCCGGGCTCACGCAGCTCCATTACGCTTTGGCGAAGGAACTGGAGGACACCGGCGACTTCGACGCGGCATTCGCAAGCCTGAAGCAGGGCGCCGACACCAAGCGCCGATACATGCGGTACCGCATCGACACTGACCTGCAGATCGTCGCGAAGATCCGCGAGGTCTACGGCCCCGGCCTGTTCGACGGACACGTCCAGGGTTTCCGGAGCCCCGACCCGATATTCGTTCTTGGCATGCCGCGCACCGGGACGACACTGGTCGAGCGGATCCTGGGCAGTCACTCGAGCGTGTTCCCCGCCGGTGAGCTGAATCATTTCTCGCTGGAACTGATCCGCCTCGTCGGCAAGGCTGCCGGACCGAAGCGTCCGTCGCGGCTCGAATTCGTCGCCGCGACGGCCTCGCTCGACTTTCGCGAACTGGGGGAGTCATACATCACGGCCACCCGCCCGATTCGCGACGGCCGCCCGCACTTCATCGACAAGCTGCCCTTCAACTATCTCTATGCGGGCCTGATTCACCTGGCGCTGCCGCAGGCGAAGATCATCAACCTGCAGCGGCATCCGATGGACACCTGCTTCGCGGTCTACAAGCAGCTGTTCAGGGACGCCTATCCATTTTCCTATGACCTCGACGAACTCGGCCAGTACTACATCGCCTACCACCAGCTGATGCAGCACTGGAATGCCGTGATGCCCGGCGTGATCCACACGCTGAAGTACGAGGCGATCGTCCACGACATCGAGGGCGAGTCACGGCGCCTGCTCGCGTACTGTGGATTGCCCTGGGAGGACCAGTGCCTGCAATTCCAGGAGAACCCACAGGCCTCGACGACCGCGAGCGCCCTGCAGGTGCGCCAGCCGGTCTATGTCACCTCGGTTGGCAAGTGGCGTCATTACGCAAAGCAGCTCCAACCCCTGCGCGCTCGCCTGGAAACGGCCGGAATCGACACCAACTGAACCGGCATGCGATACCCTGCAGTCCTGCTCCTGTTCAGTCTTGTCGCCCTTGCCGGTTATGCAGAGGCCAGCGACCGCCCTCCTCGCCAGGAACTGCGCTACGAATCGCTGATGCGGAGCCATCAGCCGGGCACGCCCGTCGACATGGGCGCGTACACGCCGCCAACCAATGCGTCGGCATCATCCCATGTTTTCTCCGGGCGGCTGTCCTTCACCGCGAAGGTCCGCGATACGGGCTCACGGGTCCTGCGCGGCAGCTACGGAATCAGCAGCGGTGCCGGTCGCAGGAGCCTGCGCCTGCCGGGATTCGATTTCGAATTCGTGCAGGCAGGCGACGCCATCATCCCGCTGCGGCGCGGCACGCTGCCGGGCCACGACCGGCAGTGGGAGTACCTGCTCGAACCCGGCCGCGTCTGGCAGGAGGCCGACGACCACGGCCTCGCCCGGGCTGCGATTCCCTTTTCGCTGCAGGAACGCAACGAGAATTGCCTGCATCACGGCGTCCTGAGTTTCCTGTTCGGCGGCGCCGGGGTGATTTCGCACGTGGCCTTCCAGATCAGCAGCGAGACCTGCCTGTACTTCCAGTTCGATCTCTGGGGGATGGCCAGGGCGCGCTACACGCCGCGCGAATTGCCGGAAGCAGCCAGCACCGTGCGCGCTTACGAGATGGAAGTGGGAACCCGGCTGCCGGTCCGACCGATCGCCGCGCTCGCCGATGACTATCGGGGCGCCGATCCGGGTGAATTCGGCGCGACCGCCGAAGTCGCGCCGGCCAGCATGACGGCCTATGGCTTCCTGATCGATGGCGTGCACTACGTCGGCGGTTGCAGCACGCGTCAGGGGCCCTACCCGTTCTGCGAC
>JAHFSF010000150.1 GCA_023265875.1 Gammaproteobacteria bacterium
GTCGATTCATTTTCCTGCAGCAGGAAGACCTCCTCGCCGCGCGTGATTCGCGCCGTGCCCCTGACCACCACCCAGTGCTCGGCGCGCTTGCGGTGCAGCTGCAGGGACAGCACGGCCCCCGGCTTGATCGTCAGCCGCTTGACCTGGAAGCGCTCGCCGGCATCGATGCTGTCGTAACTGCCCCAGGGCCGGAACACTTCGCGATGCAGGCCGGCTTCGCTGCGACCGGCATGCTTCATGCGTTCCACCAGGCGCTTGACGTCCTGCACGCGGCCCTTGGGCGCAACCATGACCGCATCCTTGGTCTCGATCACGACATGCTGCTCAAGGCCGATGGCGGCCACGAGGCGGTCCGAGGAATACAGCAGGCAACCGCGGGAATCTTCCGTAAGCACGTCGCCGCGCGTGACATTGCCGTCCTGATCGGCCGGCAAGGCGTCCTGCAACGACGCCCAGGAGCCGACATCGCTCCAGCCGGCATCGAGGGGAACCACGACCGCCCGATCGGTCTTCTCCATGACGGCGTAATCGATCGAATCCGACCGGCAGGCCTCGAAGGCCGTGCGGTCGAGCCGGATGAAGTCGAGGTCGCGGGCGGCGGCCGCGAATGCCTTTTCGCAGTCCGCCAGCATCGCGGGTTCCAGGCGTCGAAGTTCCTCGAGGTAGGCCTGGGCAGGCAGCAGGAACATGCCGCTGTTCCACAGGTAATCGCCGCTGGCCACGAAGGCGGCCGCTTTCGCCGCATCCGGTTTTTCAACGAAGGAGGCAATTTGCCGGAACGAGCCGCGATCTTTGCCCATGCGGATGTAGCCGTAACCGGTTTCGGGTTGTCTCGGCACGACGCCGAAGGTCACGAATCGTCCCGCGCGCGCCGCCGGGATCGCCGACTCGACCGCGCTGCGAAACGCCATCGTGTCTTCGATCACGTGGTCCGCGGGCAGGACCAGCAGGAGCGTTGCGGAGCGGTTTTCCTCACTCGAGTCGGCCGCCGCCAATGCGGCCAGCGCTGCGACTGCAACCGCCGGAGCCGTATTGCGGCCGACGGGCTCGAGCAGGATGGCTTGTGGCGTCGCGCCGACCAGGCGCATCTGTTCGGCGACCAGGAACCGGTGCGCCTCGTTGCAAACGATGATTGGCGCCGCAACGCCGGGCAGGCCGGCTGCCCGCAGCGCGGTTTCCTGGATCATCGTGCGCTCGCCGGTCAGCGGCAGGAACTGCTTCGGGTACAGCTCGCGTGACAAGGGCCACAGCCTGGTACCAGCGCCGCCGGAGAGGATCACCGGTATCACCATCTGCGTACCTAGTTCTTCAGTCGCCCGTGCGCCTCAAGATAGCGGATGACGCAGTCTACGCTCTCGGCGACCGAGAGTTTCGAGCCGTCGATCTCGAGCTCCGGCGCCTCCGGCGCTTCGTAGGGCGAGCTGACGCCGGTGAAGTTGCGGATCGCACCCTTGCGCGCCTTGACATAGAGACCCTTCGGATCGCGTTGTTCGCAGACCTCGAGTGGCGTACTGACGAACACCTCGACGAACTCGCCCGGCTCGACCAGGTCGCGCACCAGGCGCCGGTCACTGCGAAATGGCGAAATGAAGGCCGTGACGACGATCATGCCGGCATCGACGAACAACTTTGCGACCTCGCCGATGCGGCGGATGTTCTCGACCCGGCCAGCGTCGGAGAAATCCAGGTCCTTGTTGAGTCCGTGCCGGATGTTGTCTCCGTCCAGCAGGTAGCTGTGGTGGCCACGCAGGAACAGTGCTTGCTCGACGGCATTGGCGATCGTCGATTTGCCCGCGCCCGAAAGCCCCGTGAACCACAGCAGGCAGGGGCGCTGCGCCTTCTGGTTGCTGCGCTGCTGGCGACTGACGCGGGTCGGCTGCCAGAACACGGAAACATCGTGATGCGCGCCCTGCGGAGCGGCGCTGCGCAGGATCATGCCTGCGCCACAGGTCGCATGCGTCAGCCGGTCGACGACGATCAGTGCGCCGGTTATCCGGCAGCTTGCATAGGTGTCGAAGGCCGCCTGCTCCGCCAGCACGATCCGGCACAATCCGACTTCATTCAGCTTCAGTTCTTCCGCCGGGTGCTCGGAAAGGTCATTGACGTTCACCCGGTGGTGGATGCGCTCGACCGTGCCGCGCATGTAGCGGTGCGAGATCTTGAATTCGTACTGCTTGCCGGGCAGCAACGGGGAATCGCTCATCCAGATCAGGTGCGCATCGATGATGCGCCCCGCGCTCGGCGACCGGTCCGTATGCACCAGCAGGTCGCCGCGGCTGATATCGATCTCGTCCTCGAGCGTGACGGTGATGGCCATCGGCGCGCGGGCCCGCTCGATGTCGCCATCGAAGCTGACGATGCCCTTCACCCGGCTGACCCGGCGCGAAGGCACCGCCATGAGCGGGTCGCCGACCGCGAGCTCCCCGGCGGCGATGGTTCCCGCGTAGCCGCGAAAGGTCGCATCGGGACGATTGACGTACTGCACCGGCAGGCGCAGGTCCGCCAGGTTCTGGTCGTGAGTGACGTCGATCGTGTCGAGCAATTTCATCAGCGTCGGCCCGGTGTACCAGGCCATGCCCTTGCCGCGATTGACGACGTTGTGGCCCTGCAGCGCGGACATCGGCACCAGCCGGACGTCCGGCACGCCGAGCCGGGCGATGAAGGCGACACATTCATCGCGGATCGCATTGAAGACCTGCTCGTCGAAACCCACCAGGTCCATCTTGTTGACCGCGACGATGACATGGCGGATGCCCAGCAGCGAGACGATGCAGGCATGGCGGCGGGTCTGCACCTGCACGCCCCGGGACGCGTCCACGAGGATGACCGCGAGGTCCGCGGTCGAGGCGCCGGTCGCCATGTTGCGCGTGTACTGCTCGTGGCCGGGGCAGTCGGCGATGATGTACTTGCGCACCTCGGTATCGAAGTACCGGTAGGCGACGTCGATCGTGATGCCCTGCTCGCGCTCGGCCTGCAGGCCGTCCACCAGCAGCGCCAGGTCCACCGCATCCCCGGTCGTGCCCCACTTGCGGCTGTCGGCAGTGACCGCCACCAGCTGGTCCTCGAGGATCTGCTGCGTGTCGTGCAGCAGGCGTCCGATCATCGTGCTCTTGCCGTCGTCCACGCTGCCGCAGGTGATGAACCGCAGCAGGTCCTTCGCTTCATGGCGGCGCAGGAATTCCTCGAGTCGCACGGCAGCCATCAGAAATAGCCCTCGCGCTTGCGCTTTTCCATCGCCGCGGCCTGGTCGAAGTCGATCACGCGGCTCTGCCGCTCCGAGGTCCGGGTCACCAGCATTTCCTCGATGATCGCCGTCAGTGTATCGGCACCGGAACGCAGGGCGCCGGACAGCGGATAGCAGCCGAGGCTGCGGAACCGCACGGTCTCCATGCGCGGTTGTTCGCCGGCGCGCAATGGCATGCGGTCGTCATCCACCATGATCAGCATGCCGTCGCGATCGACGACCGGGCGCGGCTTGGCGAAGTAAAGCGGCACGACCGGGATTTTTTCCATGTGGATGTACAGCCAGACGTCCAGTTCGGTCCAGTTCGACAGCGGAAAAACCCGGATGCTTTCGCCCTGGTGGATGCGCCCGTTGTAGATGTTCCACAGCTCGGGGCGCTGGTTCTTCGGGTCCCAGCGATGTTGCGAATCGCGAAACGAGAATACGCGCTCCTTGGCGCGGGATTTCTCCTCATCGCGGCGCGCACCGCCGAAGGCCGCGTCGAAGCGGTGCTTCGACAGGGCCGTCTTCAGCGCCTCGGTCTTCATGATGTCCGTGTACTTCGAGCCATGGGTGAACGGCGAGACGCCGGCCGCGAGCGCTTCCTCGTTGATGTGCACGATCAGCCTGAAGCCGAGCTCGCGCGCCATGCGGTCGCGGAACTCGATCATTTCGTGGAATTTCCAGGTCGTGTCGATGTGCATCAGCGGAAATGGCAACCCGCCCGGATGAAAGGCCTTGCGCGCCAGGTGCAGCAGCACCGAGCTGTCCTTGCCGATCGAATACAGCATGACCGGATTGTCGAATTCGGCGGCGACTTCGCGGATGATGAAGATGCTCTCGGCCTCGAGGCGCTTGAGCTGGGTCATCCGCTGCGTGGTGTTCTTCAAAATGGCCAGATCCTCGGCACGATGACCAGCGTCAGGGTGCCAGTCATCAGGCTGAGCGGCAGGCCGAAACGCACGAAATCCATGAACCGGTAACCACCGGCGCCGTAAACCATCAGGTTCGTCTGGTAGCCGATCGGCGTGATGAAGCCGGCCGAAGCCGCGACCATCACCGCGATGACATACGGCATGTAGTTGACACCGGCAGCTTCCGCGACCGAAATCGCAATCGGAAACATCAGGACGCCCGCGGCATTGTTGGTGATCATCTCCGTCACGACCACGGTCGCCGCGTACAGCGCCGCCAGGGCGAGCCACGGGTTGCCCGCCGTGGACGACACCAGCGCATGACCGATGAGGCCGGCGGCGCCCGACGTCGTCAGTGCGACACCGAGAGCGAACGAGGCCGCGATGCCCGCGATGATGTGGTATTCGATGCTGCGCGTTGCCGACTGCATCGTCAGGCAGCCGGTCGCGACCATCAGGCCCGCCGCGATGAAGGAGGCCTCGAACAACGGCACCCATTCAAGCGTCGCGAATACGATCATCAGCACCAGGATCGCGAGCGCGAGCGGCGCACGGCGAAAATCAGGCGGCGCCGAATCCTGCAGCGCGGCGACCAGCAGGAAATCACGGCTGTACTTGTGCTTGTTGACGAAGGCCGGCCCGGCCTCGACCAGCAGGGTGTCGCCGGCCCGGAACACGATGTCGCCGACCTTACCCGGGATGCGGCCACCGTCGCGTGAGATCGAGATGATCGCGGCGCCATACAGCTCGCGGAAGTTGCTCTCGCGCACGCTCCGGTTGACGAGCGGTGATGTGTGCGACAGCACGATCTCGACCAGCTGCCGCTGGGCATGCTTGAGGTTCAGCGTAAAACCCTGGTCTTCCGCGATCGACAGTCCGGGCATGCGGCGCAGGTCCTTGATCGCATCCACGACCCCGACACAGGTCAGCCGGTCGTTGGCGCGCAGCACTTCATCCGGGCCGACCGAGGTCAGCAGCCGCGTTTCGCGCTCGATCTCGAGCACGTACGCGCTCTTCAGGTTGCGGAGCCCCACTTCGCCGATGGTTTTGCCGACCAGCGGCCCGCCGATGTGGATGCGCACCTGGAACGCGTATTCGCGCGCGTTTTCCAGCTGCTCCATCGGGCCCTGCCGGTCCGGCAACAGGTACCGCGAAAACATCAGCGCATAGGCGAAGCCGGCGAGCGTCAGCGGAATTCCGATCCAGACCAGGTCAAAAAGGCCAAGGTCCGCATCGGGCTTGACCTGCATCAGCAGGCCATAGACCGCGAGGTTCGTGCTGGTGCCGATCAGCGTGCAGAGACCGGCCAGGATGACGATGTTGTTCATCGGTAGCAGCAGCCGGGAAAGCGACAGGCCGTAGCGTGCCGACCACTCCTGGGCGATCGGGATGAACATCGCGACGACCGGCGTGTTGTTGATCACGGACGACAGCAAGCTGCTCGCGCCCAACAGCTTGACCTGCGCTGAAACCAGGTTCTTGGGCCGGCCAAACACCAGTTGTGAGAACCAGGTGATGGTGCCGGTTTCTTTCAGTCCGGCCACAACGACATAGAGCGCCGCGATCGTCATTACCCCAGGGCTCGAAAAACCGGACAGGGCTTCGGTAGGTGAAACGACGCCGACGATCGACAGCGCGATCATCGCGCCCAGCAGCACGACCTCGGTTGGCGCCGGCGTCGCCGCCAGC
>JAHFSF010000151.1 GCA_023265875.1 Gammaproteobacteria bacterium
TTGGTAGGTCGGCAGCCCCAGCAGGTCCTGCCGGAACAGCAGCATCGACAAACCGACGATCTGCAAAATGGTTTTGAACTTGGCGATGCCGGACACCCGCACCTTGTGGCGCGCGCCGATTTCGGACATCCACTCACGCAGCGCCGAGATTGCGATTTCGCGACCGATGATCACGGCGGCTGTCAGTGTCAGGTACCAGGCCGGGTCCTTGCTGACGATCAGCACGAGCGCCGTCACGACGATCAGCTTGTCGGCGACGGGGTCGAGAAAGGCGCCGAGCGGCGACACCTGGCCGAGCTTCCTTGCGAAGTATCCGTCGAAAGAATCCGTGATGCCGGCCAGCGCAAACAGCAGGCCGCAAGCCATGTCGGACCACGGTTGGGGCAAATAGAAGAGCACGATGATGCCGGGTATCAGCGCGATCCGCAGCGCTGTCAGCAGGTTCGCGATAGTGTAGGGATGTTTCATCCGGCCCCCGGGTGCAGATGCTCGAAAATCGCCTGCGCGAGCGCGGGGCCGATGCCGGGCGCGCGTGCGAGGTCCTCGACCCCGGCGCGCAGCACGCCCTGCAGCCCGCCGAACTGCTGCAACAAGGCGCGGCGCCGGGCCGGGCCGAGGCCTGCGACCGCTTCCAGCATCGAGGTCTGGCGCGACCGCGCACGACTGCGCCGGTGGCCGCTGATCGCAAAGCGGTGCGCCTCGTCCCGCACCCGCTGGATCAGGTGCAGCGCCTTCGAGTCCGGCGGCAGTATAGAGGCCGTTTTCCGGCCCAACAAGAAAATGCGTTCCTGTCCGGCGCGCCGATCCGCGCCCTTGGAGACGGCGGCCACCGCGGGAATGGCGAGCGCCAGTTCATCGAGCACGCGTGCGGCTTCGGCAAGCTGGCCCGCGCCACCATCGAGCAACAACAGGTCTGGCAGTGCGGCCTGTTCCTGCTGTCTTCTGCGGTAGCGTCGCGTGAGCGCCTGGCGCATGGCACCGAAGTCGTCGCCGCCTTCGACCCCTGCGATGTTGAAGCGCCGGTATTCTCCCTTCAGTGGACCAGCGGGGCCGAACACGACACAGGATGCGCCGGTCGCCTCTCCCTGCGTGTGGCTGACATCGAAGCATTCGATGCGTGCCGGCGCGCGCCCGAGGCCCAGGAACTCCCCCAGCTCGGCGCCCTGCTCGGCCAGGCCCGCGTGGCTTGCCTTGCGCATGCGCAGCTCATTCCTCGCGTTCGTCATCGCGAGCTGCACCCAGCGCTGGGGTAGCCCGCGACTTCCCGGGCGGATACGCACGCGCCGGCCGGCCCGTTGTGTCAACGATGCGGCAAGCGCTTCCGCGTCTTCGACCGGGTGCGACAGCAGGATGCGCGCTGGCGGATCGCGCTCGAGGTAATGCTGCGCGAGGAATGCCGACAGCACTTCCTTGGTGTCGCCGATCGGTGCGCGTGGATGAAATGTCGTCGTGCCGAGCACCTGCCCGCCGCGGACGAACATCAGCGCTACGCAGAATTCTCCGCCCTCCTCCGCCACTGCGATGACGTCGGAATCCACGCTGCCCGGCGAGCGGCTCACGACCTGCCGCGACTGCACGTCGGTCAGCGCGGCGAGCTGGTCCCGCAGCGCCGCGGCACGTTCGAAGTCCAGGCGCTCGGCGGCCTGGTCCATGTCCTGCGCGAGACGCGCGGTGACGTCCGCGGCGCGGCCTTTCAGCACCAGATCGACCGACTGGACATCGCGTGCATAGTCATCCCGGGAGATGAGGCCAGTGCACGGTGCGGAGCAGCGTCCGATCTGGTATTCAAGACAGGGCCGCGAGCGATTGGCGAAGTAGCTGTCCTTGCAGCTGCGGATGTGGAACAGCTTGTGCAGCTGGTTCAGCGTCTCGTGCACGGCGCCCGCATTCGGATACGGGCCGTACAGGCGGCCCGCGAGCTTGCGTGAGCCGCGGTAGAAGGACAACCTCGGAAACTCGTGCGCGGAGATGTGCAGGTACGGAAAGCTCTTGTCGTCGCGCAGGATCACGTTGAAGCGCGGCCGGTGGCGCTTGATCAGGTTATGCTCGAGCAGCAGCGCTTCGGTGTCCGAATTGGTCACCGTGACTTCGATGCCCGCAATCAGGCGCACCAGTGACTGGACCTTCGGCTGCAGTTGGTCCGCGCGGAAGTAACTGCCGACGCGCGCCTTGAGGCTGCGGGCCTTGCCGACGTAGAGGATTTCCCGGTCCGCGTCCAGCATCCGGTACACACCGGGCCGGGCCGGCAGCGTGCTGACAAATGCCTTCGGATCGAAGCCGCTCACCAGCGCATGGTGTCGCGATCCTCAGCTTGCGAGCAAGTGCCGCGCGCGGGCGACGACGGCGTCAAACATGGCGGCCGTCAGGCGCCTGGTCTGGGTGTTGTAACGGCTGCAGTGATAGGAATCGAGCAGGACCCGGCCCTGCGGCAGCTCATGCCGGGCGCCATGGGAGAAGCGCGCCCGCGCGGGCGCCAGTCCCGTCGCACGCAGCACGGCCGCATGCGCGATGGCGCCGAGCGCCAGGACCACGCCGCCGCCCGGCACCGCGGCCAGCTCGACGGCGAGGTAGCGGTTGCATTCGCGCACTTCCGCCGGCGACGGCTTGTTGGCGGGCGGCAGGCACTTGACGGCGTTGGTGATGCGGCAGTCATGGAGCCGCAGCGCGTCGTCGGCGGCCAGGGACTCGGGCCGGCTGGCGAAACCATGCGCGTGCAGCGTCCGGTACAGCAGGATGCCGGCGTGATCTCCTGTGAACGGCCGGCCGGTCCGGTTGGCGCCGTGCATGCCGGGCGCCAGCCCGACGATCAGCAACCGATGCCGGGCGCTGCCGAATGGCGCTACCGGGCCGCAGTGATACCCCGCGTGACGGCCACGAACTTCATCGAGAAAGCCCGCAAGCCGCGGGCAGCGACGGCAACCGGGATCGAATCCGGGACCCTGGCCCATGGCCGCCTCACTCCTCAGATCTCGAACTGCGCTTCCTCGGTCGATCCCTTCATCGCCGTGATGGACGAGGTGCCGGCCGTGACGGTCTGGGTCACGTCGTCGAAGTAGCCGGCGCCCACCTCGCGCTGGTGCCGGGCAGCGGTATAGCCCGCGGACTCGGCGGCGAACTCGGCCTGCTGCAACGCGACGTAGGCACTCATCTGCGAGTCGCGGTAACCGCGCGCGAGCTCGAACATCGAGAAATTCAGCGCATGGAATCCGGCCAGCGTGATGAACTGGAACCGGTAGCCCATCGCCGCCAGCTCGCGCTGGAACTTCGCGATGGTGGCGTCGTCGAGTTTCTTCTTCCAGTTGAAGGACGGCGAACAGTTATAGGCGAGCTGCTTGCCCGGATACTGGCGGTGGATGCCTTCGGCGAAGCGCCTTGCAACGTGCAGATCCGGAGCCGAAGTCTCGCACCAGACGAGATCCGCATAAGGCGCATAAGCGAGCCCGCGCGCAATTGCCTGGTCGAGTCCGGCCCGGACCTGGAAGAATCCCTCGTTCGTGCGCTCGCGCGAATTGATGAACGGGCGGTCGCGCTCGTCGACATCGGCGGTCAGCAGGGAGGCGCCCTCGGCGTCCGTGCGCGCGACCAGCAGGGTCGGCACATCGCAGATGTCGGCTGCGAGCCTGGCGGCTGCCAGCTTGTTGATCGCGTCCTGGGTCGGCACCAGCACCTTGCCGCCCATGTGGCCGCACTTCTTGGCGCTCGACAGCTGGTCCTCGAAGTGCACGCCCGCGGCGCCTGCCTCGATCATCGCCTTCATCAACTCGAATGCGTTCAGGACGCCACCGAATCCCGCCTCGGCGTCCGCGACGATCGGCTGCAGCCAGTCGATGGAATCGTCGCCTTCCGAGTGGCAGATCTGGTCCGCGCGCAGCAGCGTGTTGTTGATGCGCCGCGCGACCGCCGGCACGGAATCCGCCGGGTAGAGGGACTGGTCGGGGTACATTTCTCCCGCCAGGTTCGCGTCGCCGGCGACCTGCCAGCCCGACAGGTAAATGGCTTTCAGTCCGGCCCGCACCTGCTGCATCGCCTGGTTGCCGGTCAGGGCGCCGAGCGCGTTGACGTAGGGCAGTTCATGCAGGTAGCGCCACAGCCTTTCGGCGCCGAATCGGGCCAGCGAATGTTCGACTTGCACGGTCCCGCGCAGGCGAACGACGTCGGCCGCCGAATAGCCGCGGCGAACACCGGTCCAGCGCGGGTTCCGAGTCCAGTCCTGCTCGATTTGGGCGGCGGTCTTCAGGCTCATCATTTTCTCCGGATCAATCGATATCGGCGTAGGCAACAGTCGTCAGGAAGTTCTCGAATTCCGGGTTCGAGGTCAGCTGGTCGAGCAGTTCCGCAGCGCGGGCGTAGTGCTGCCCGGCGAATGCCTGGTCGCCGACCTCGGACCGGATACTCTGAATCTGATCGCCGAGCAGCTGCCGGACCAGTGCCAGCGTCACGGTACGGCCATCCTCCAGCCGGCTGCCATGCCGCGTCCACTGCCACAGCTGTGCCCGCGAGATCTCGGCGGTCGCCGCATCTTCCATCAGGTGATGGATCGGTACGCAACCATTGCCGCCGAGCCATGCCGCCAGGTAGCGGATGCCGACGTCAATGTTGACCCGCAACCCGGTCTCGGTGATCGCGCCTGCCGGCAGGCGCAGCAGGTCGGCCGCCGCAACGCTGACGTCCTCGCGCATTCGCCGCAGGTTGTTCGGTCCCAGCATGAGTCGATCGAAAACCTCGCGCGCCACGGGAACCAGACCCGGGTGCGCGACCCAGGTACCGTCATGGCCGTCTCCAGCCTCCCGCACCTTGTCGGCACGGACGCGTTCGAGCGCGCGTTCATTCGCCTCCGGATCGCCCTTGATCGGTATCTGGGCCGCCATGCCGCCCATCGCGAAGGCGCCGCGGCGATGGCAGGTCTGGATGACCAGCAGCGAGTAGGAACGCAGGAAATGCGAAGTCATCGTGACGGAACCGCGGTCCGGCAGCACGAAATCCGCGCGTTTGCTGAACTTCTTGATGAAACTGAAGATGTAGTCCCAGCGGCCGCAGTTCAGTCCGACGATCCAGTCGCGCAGCTCGTAGAGGATTTCATCGATCTCGAAGGCGGCGGTGATTGTCTCGATCAGCACGGTGACCTTGACCGTGCCTCGTGGCAGGCCGAGCGCCTTCTCGCTCACCTCGATCACCTGCGCCCAGAGCCGCGCCTCGCGGTGATTCTCGAGCTTCGGCAGGTAGAAGTACGGCCCGGTGCCGCGCCGTAACAGTTCGGCCGCGTTGTGGAACAGGTACAGGCCGAAGTCGACCAGCGCACCCGCAACCGGCCGGCCGTCAATGCGCCAATGCTTTTCTTCCAGGTGCCAGCCGCGCGGCCTGACGAGAAGCACGGCGGTCGCCGGGTTCAGCCGGTACACCTTGCCCTCGGGACTCGCGAAGCTGATGGTGCGGCGCACCGCTTCCATCAGGTTGACCTGTCCCTGGATCAGGTTGAACCACGTCGGGCACAGAGAGTCCTCGCAATCGGCCATGAACACGTTGGCGCCGGAGTTCAGCGCATTGATGATCATCTTGCGATCGGTCGGGCCCGTGATTTCGACCCGGCGGTCCAGCAGTTCGGCCGGGATCGATCCGATGCGCCAGTTGGATTCCCGGATGCCGCGGGTCTCGGCAAGAAAATCCGGCAAGGCGCCGGCGTCGAATTCCCGCTGGCGGTGGTCGCGGCGCGCCAGCAGTTCCGCGATGTCCGGTCGGAAACGGGTCGCGAGGCCATTGACGAATGCGACGGCCGCCGGGCTCA
>JAHFSF010000152.1 GCA_023265875.1 Gammaproteobacteria bacterium
GTCGGTTTCCTTCTTGAGCGCCTCGCGCTCGATCTTGAACTGGATGATGCGGCGGTCCAGCCGGTCGAGTTCCTCTGGCTTCGAATCCATCTCCATGCGG
Organism: Gammaproteobacteria bacterium; assembly: GCA_023265875.1. Classification (GTDB taxonomy): domain Bacteria; phylum Pseudomonadota; class Gammaproteobacteria; order Steroidobacterales; family Steroidobacteraceae; genus SCUD01. Next base: position 101 of record JAHFSF010000152.1, read on the forward strand.
ATGCGCGAGGCCGCCTCGTCGACCAGGTCGATCGCCTTGTCGGGCAGCTGCCGGTCCGCGATATACCGGTGCGAAAGGGTTGCGGCCGCGACGATTGCGGGATCCGTGATATCGACCTTGTGGTGGACCTCGTAGCGCTCCTTCAGGCCGCGCAGGATCGCGATGGTGTCCTCGACCGAGGGCTCGTTGACGAGCACCTTCTGGAAGCGGCGCTCGAGCGCGGCGTCCTTCTCGACGTGCTTGCGGTATTCGTCGAGCGTCGTCGCGCCGACGCAGTGCAGCTCGCCGCGTGCGAGGGCGGGCTTCAGCATGTTGCCGGCGTCCATGGAACCCTCGGCCTTGCCGGCGCCGACCATCGTGTGCAGCTCGTCGATGAACAGGATCACCTGGCCTTCCTGCTTCGCGAGGTCATTCAGCACGCCTTTCAGGCGCTCCTCGAACTCGCCGCGGAACTTCGTGCCGGCGATCAGCGCACCCATGTCGAGTGCGAGGATGCGCTTGTTCTTCAGGCCTTCGGGCACCTCGCCATTGACGATGCGCTGCGCCAGGCCCTCGACGATCGCGGTCTTGCCGACACCGGGCTCGCCGATCAGGACCGGGTTGTTCTTGGTGCGCCGCTGCAGCACCTGGATCGTGCGGCGGATCTCGTCGTCCCGCCCGATGACCGGATCGAGCTTGCCGGCCGCGGCACGGCCGGTCAGGTCGAGCGTGAATTTCTCGAGTGCCCCGCGCTGCTCCTCAGCGTTCGGGTCCTGGATCTTCTCGCCGCCGCGAAGTTCCTCGATGGCCTTGTCGACGGCGCCCTTGACTGCGCCGCTGTCGCGCAGCACGGTCCCGAGCGCGCCGCGATCCTCGACCGCGGCCAGCACCAAGAGCTCGCTCGAGATGTACTGGTCGCCGCGCTGCTGCGCGAGCTTGTCAGTCACATTCAGCAGCCGGCCGAGGTCGTTCGAGAAGTGGACCTCGCCGTGCGTGCCCTCCACGCTCGCGAGACGGTCGAGTTGCTCGAGCAGCCGCGAGCGCAGCAGGTTGACATTGACACCGGCCTTGTCCAGCAGCGGGCGTACGGCGCCGCCCTGTTGGTCCAGCAGCGCCAGCAGCAGGTGGACGGGCTCGATGAACTGGTGGTCACGGCCGACCGCCAGCGACTGCGCATCCGCGATTGCGAGCTGGAATTTCGAGGTCAGGCGATCCATGCGCATGGCTGCACTCCGGATGCTTGCATGTCCGTCCCATGAGGCCGGCCAGCGTTCATTTCAACCTGCAACTCCACGGATTTCCACGATTTCCCCCGATCTGACGACCGCTCAATGCCGGCCGCGGTAGTCGGCCCGGCCGGGATCTGATAAAAGACAGCCTGCGTGGACCGCGTTGATCGCGGCCGCGACGGTCAGTGCAGCGATCGATGACGAGGGACTTGATCCATGCGACAGGTACCCCAGGACGGCATGGCGTCCGCGCAGGCGCCATTTGGCTTCGTCGGCGACGGCCGCCTTTCGCGGCATTGGCGCCATTATTTTTCCAGCCTGGGAATCCCGTGGAAGCTCTGGTCGCGGCGGCTCGCGGCTGCGGCTGACGCGACGGCAGGCATGAGCCCCGCGCAGGCGCTCGCGGGCTGCGATGTCGTGCTGCTCGCGGTCAGCGATGATGCGATCGAACCGGTGCTCGAACGGCTCTCGGCCGCGGGCCTGCGGGACCGGATATTCGTGCATTTCAGCGGTGGCCGGTCGTTTGCCGGTGCCTGGGGCGCCCATCCCCTGATGAGTTTCGGCGCCGGGCTCTATGCAACGGAGTTCTACCGGGACATTCCGGTGTTCGTCGAGGAAAGCGCGGCCTGGCCCGATCCGGTGGCGCGCTTCCGCGCGCTGTTTCCGCAGTTGCCCAATCCCTGCTTCAGGCTGCGTGTCGAAGACAAGGCGTTCTATCACGCGCTCTGCTCGCTGGCCGGCGGGCTGACGGCGGTGCTGTGGCGGGAATTCTTCGCGGCGATGGCGACGCGCTTCGACGTGCCACGCGCAGCGCTCGCATCCTACCCGCGCCGGATCGTCGAAAACGTCCTTGAATCGGCTGACGGCGCGCTGACGGGGCCAGTCGCGCGGGGCGATACCGGCACGATACGCGCTCATCTCGAAGCCCTGGATGGCAGCCCGCTCGCCGCCGTGTATGAGTCGTTCATCGCCGCCGCCGGGAGGGAACGGGCATGAAATCCGTGCTGGAATTCGCCGCCGCAAAAGCCAGTGGACGCAGGATCTCGATGGTCACCTGCTACGACACCTGCCTCGCGCGAATCATGGAAGCATCCGCCGTCGACAGCCTGCTGGTCGGCGACAGCGCCGCCATGGTCATGCACGGGCATCCCGACACGCTGGCGGCGACCGTCGAGCTGATGGCCATGCACACCGCCGCAGTCCGCCGCGGGGCGCCGACGCGCTTCCTGATCGGCGACCTGCCATTCCTCTCCTTTCGCAAGGGAGTGCCCGCGGCGCTCGACGCAGTCGCGGCGTTGATGCGGGCCGGCGCCCAGGCAGTGAAGCTCGAAGGCGTCGACGGCCACGAAGACGCCATTGCGGCGATGGTCGGATCCGGCGTCCCGGTCATGGGTCATCTCGGGCTCACGCCGCAGTCGGTGCACGCGCTCGCGGGTTTCCGTGTGCAGGGAAAATCGGACGAGGACGCGGCGCGGTTGCTGTCGCAAGCCAGGCGGCTGCAGCAGCTCGGCTGCTTTGCGCTGGTGCTCGAATGCGTGCCGGCCCGGCTCGCCTCGCAGGTCACGGCAGAATTGCGGATCCCGACCATCGGTATCGGCGCCGGGGCCGGCTGCGACGGGCAGGTGCTCGTGCTGCAGGACCTGCTGGGCCTGTCCGGCGGATTTCGCCCGAAGTTCCTGCGCACTTACCTCGACGGATTCGAGCAACTGCGCGGGGCCGTCGATCGCTTTGACCGCGACGTCAAGGCGGGGACATTTCCGGGTGAAGAAGAGAGCTACGGATCATGAGAGTCGTGGCTACCATCGCAGCGCTGCAGGCCGCGCGGCGCGCGCGCGGCGCCGGCGACACCGGCTTCGTGCCGACCATGGGCGCCCTGCACGAAGGTCACCTGGCGCTGGTGCGGCGGGCGCGCGCCGAGAACTCCCGTGCCTGGGTCAGCATTTTCGTCAATCCGGCGCAGTTCAACGACCCGGGGGACCTGCAGCGCTACCCGCGCCCGCTGGAGGCGGATCTCGAGATCCTGCGCGCCGCGGGCACCGACCTCGTCTTCCTGCCGCACGAACAGGATGTTTATCCCGACGGCTATCGCTACCGCGTCGCCGAAAACGACCTGAGCCTGAAGTTCTGCGGTGCGCGCCGGCCCGGGCATTTCGACGGCGTCCTCACGGTGGTGCTGAAGCTCCTGCTGCTCACGCGCCCGCAACGCGCCTACTTCGGCGAGAAGGACTTCCAGCAGCTGCGCCTGGTCGATGGCATGGTGCGGGCTTTCTTCCTCGACACTGAAATCATTCCCTGCGCAGTGATGCGCGAGCCCGACGGCCTGGCGATGAGCTCGCGGAACCGGCTGCTCACACGCGAGGAGCGCGCACGCGCCCCGGCATTCCATCGCCTGCTCGCCCGCAGCGTGGCGGAGAGGCAATCCACGGATGCGGTCGCGGCCGACCTGGAGCAGGAGGGATTCACGGTCGAATACATCGAGGATCATGATGGACGCAGGCTCGCGGCGGTGCGGCTGGGTACGGTGCGGCTCATCGACAATGTCGTCGGCGCGGCAGGCAGGGATTCGGCACCTGCACCGGAGTAAGCCATGATCCTGGTCCTTGATATCGGCAACAGCCAGATCTTCGGCGGCGTGTTCGAGGAAGAACAGCTGCGCCTGCAGTTCCGGCACGCGAGCCGCGCGGAGAACACGTCCGACGAACTGGGTCTCTTTTTCCGGCAGGTGCTGCGCGAGAACGGCATGGAACCGGGTGGCGTCGTTGCCGTGGCGCTGTGTTCGGTGGTGCCGGACATGGTTCACTCGGTGCGCAACGCCTGCATGAAGTACTTCGGCGTGCGTCCCTTCATCCTGGAACCCGGCGTGCGCACAGGGCTCAAGATCCTCTACCGCAATCCGGTCGAGGTCGGTTCCGACCGTATCGCCGGGGCGATCGCCGCGGCCAGGCTGTTTCCCGGAAAGAACGCGCTCATCGCCGATTTCGGCACGGCGACGACGATCGACGTCCTGACTGCGGAACGCGAGTATCTCGGTGGACTGATCATTCCCGGGCTGCGGCTGGCCATGGAAAGCCTGGGCGCCAAGACCGCGCGGCTCAGCAAGGTTGAAATCCGCAAGCCGCCCGAGCTGCTGGGCCGCTCGACCGCCGAAAGCATCCAGGCCGGCCTGTACTACGGCAACGTCGCCATACTCAGGCATCTGTGCGCCGAGCTGCGCGAGCGATACCTGGCGGGCCATCCGACGGTCCTGATCGGCACCGGCGGCTTTGCGCGGCTGTTCGAGGAAGAAGGCATCTTCGACGCGCACATTCCGGAGCTCGTGCTGCTCGGGCTGCGCGAGGCACTCAGGCTCAACGAGTGATCGGCGTCAGTGCGCCAGCTCGTGGGTCACGGCGATCAGCAGGATGCCGGTCGCGATCAGCGCCACCTGCTGCACCGATGTGCGCGCATCAACGCGCCGGTGCAGGCCCGGGATCAGGTCCGCGACCGCGACGTAGAGAAAGCTGGCCGCCGCAAAGGCGAGTGCGTAGGGCAATGCCCCGAGCGCCTGTGCCAGCAGGAAATAGGCGGTCGCGGCGCCCGCAACCGATGACAGGCTGACCGCAATATTGAGCGCAAACGCCCGCTGGCGCGTCATGCCGCCGTGCAGCAGGATCGCGAGGTCCCCGACTTCCTGCGGGATCTCGTGCGTAAATACCGCGATTGCGGTCACGATGCCCAGATGTGTATCCGTCAGGAATGCCGCCGCGATCAGCACGCCGTCCAGCGTGTTATGAAACGCGTCGCCCCACAGGATCAGCGTCGCTGAAGCCTGCGCCCGGTGCCGCTCCTGCGGCGCATGCGCTTCGCAGGGGTCGGCATGGCAATGGCGCCACAGCACCATTTTTTCCAGCATGAAGAAGGCGATGATGCCCACCGCCAGCGCGATGCCGATGCCGTGCGTGCCGCCCGGACCCGCGGCCTCGAAGGCATGCGGCAGCAGGGCCAGCAGCGCCGCGCCCAGCAGCGCACCGGTCGCGAAACTGACCAGGTGCGGCAGGATCGCATTGCGGCGTGCCTCGGGAAGCAGCAGGAAGCCGCCGGCAATCAGCGCAGACAGCGCGCCGCTGGCCGCCGTGAAGACGAGGATCAGGGTCAGCGTGGCCAAGCGAGCCCCCGGTTGCAGGCCCGACAGCCTACACCAGTGATTGCCGGCGGGCGCGCCTCAGGCCAGCCACAGCAGCGCCGCCATGCGACCAGTCCGGCCGTCACGGCGGTACGAGTAGAACCGCAGCGGATCGGAATAGGTGCATTGGCCTCCGCCGTGGACCCTGCCAATACCACAGGCGGCGAGCCGCCCGCGGGCCAGCGCCGGCAGGTCCGCCAGGAAGCGGCCGCGATCGACGGGACTGAAGGCGCCGGCCGCGTCGGGCTGCGATGACAGCAAGGCCTCGCGCACCTCGGCGCCGACTGCGAAGGCGGCCGGGCCGATCGCCG
>JAHFSF010000153.1 GCA_023265875.1 Gammaproteobacteria bacterium
CAAGGCCGAGGGTTCCATGGACGCCGGCAACATGCTGAAGCCTGCCCTCGCACGCGGCGAGCTGCACTGCGTCGGCGCGACGACGCTCGACGAATACCGCAAGCACGTCGAGAAGGACGCCGCGCTCGAGCGCCGCTTCCAGAAGGTGCTGGTCAACGAGCCCTCGGTCGAGGACACCATCGCGATCCTGCGCGGCCTGAAGGAGCGCTACGAGGTCCACCATAAGGTGGATATCACGGATCCCGCAATCGTCGCGGCCGCAACCCTTTCGCACCGGTATATCGCGGACCGGCAGCTGCCCGACAAGGCGATCGACCTCGTCGACGAGGCGGCCTCGCGCATCCGCATGGAGATGGATTCGAAGCCGGAGGAACTCGACCGGCTGGACCGCCGCATCATCCAGTTCAAGATCGAGCGCGAGGTGCTCAAGAAGGAAACCGACGAGGCTTCGAAGAAGCGCCTGGAGCAGTTGCAGGAGTCGCTCGCGGAGCTCGAGAGGCAGTACGCCGACCTCGCGGAAGTCTGGAAGGCGGAAAAGGCGATCGCGTCCGGCGCCGCACACATCAAGGAAGAACTCGAGCGCGCAAAGCTCGAGCTCGAAGCCGCGCGGCGCGCGCAGGATCTCTCGCGCATGTCGGAGCTGCAGTATGGACGGATACCGGAACTTGACAAGCGCCTCGCCGCCTCGCATGCGGCGGAGTCGCAGCAGACCCAGCTGGTTCGCAACAAGGTCGGCGTCGAGGAGATCGCCGAGGTCGTATCGAAATGGACCGGCATTCCGGTCTCGAAGATGCTGGAAGGCGAGCGCGAGAAACTGCTGAAGATGGAGGAGCAACTGGCCCGCCGTGTGGTCGGCCAGCAGGAGGCCGTGCGCACGGTCGCCGACGCGATCAGGCGCTCGCGCGCAGGCCTCGCGGACCCGAATCGCCCGAATGGCTCATTCCTGTTCCTCGGCCCGACCGGCGTCGGCAAGACCGAACTCTGCAAGGCGCTGGCCGAGTTCCTGTTCGACACCGAAGAGGCGCTGGTGCGCATCGACATGTCGGAATTCATGGAGAAGCACTCGGTGGCGCGGCTGATCGGGGCGCCGCCTGGCTATGTCGGTTACGAAGAGGGCGGTTACCTGACCGAGGCGGTGCGCCGCCGGCCCTATTCCGTGATCCTGCTGGACGAGGTCGAGAAGGCGCACGCCGACGTGTTCAACGTGCTGCTTCAGGTGCTGGACGACGGGCGCCTGACCGATGGCCAGGGCCGGACCGTGGATTTCCGCAACAGCGTCGTCATCATGACCTCGAACCTCGGTTCGCAGCTGATCCAGGAACTCGCCGGCGAGGCGAACTACGAGCGCATGAAGGCAGCGGTGCTCGAGATCGTCGGCCAGCACTTCCGGCCCGAATTCATCAACCGCATCGACGACATCGTCGTATTCCACCCGCTCGGACGCGAGCACATCCGCCGCATCGTCGAAATCCAGGCGGGCCTCCTGCGCCGTCGCCTGGCCGATCGCGACATCGCACTCGAGCTCGACACCGCGGCGCTCGACTTGCTCGGTACGGCCGGCTTCGATCCGGTCTATGGCGCACGTCCCCTGAAGCGTGAGATCCAGCACCGGCTGGAAAACCCGCTGGCGCAGCGCATCCTTGCGGGCGGCTTCGGTCCCGGCGACACCATCCGTGTATCGGCGAAAGCCGGCGAGCTGGTTATGCGAAGATAGGCCGCATGCCCTTTTATGAGTACCAGTGCTCCGCCTGTGGGCACCACCACGAGGAACTGCAGAAAGTCACGGACCGGAGACTCCGCAAGTGCCCGGACTGCGGGCGCAACGCGCTGCGCCGGCTCGTCTCCGCGCCGGTCTTCCGGCTGAAGGGCGGCGGCTGGTACGAGACCGATTTCAAAACCGACAAAGATTCGCAGCGCAACCTGGCGGGTGACAAGGAACCGGCGGCGGCGCCCATAGACGCGAAGCCCCCGGCCACGGGAACCGAAGCGGCAGCGAAGGCGCCGGATGCGACAGCGAAGACGCCGGAGCCCGCCGCGGCCAAGCCGAAGACCGAAGCGGCCAGGCCTGCGCGCAAAACCACGGCGCGCCGCCGGGCGCGCAAGTAAAATCCGCGTCGCATGCGTACCCATTATTGCGGAGAAGTCGGCGAGGCCCTGACGGGCCGCACCATCGAGGCAGCCGGCTGGGTGCACCGGCGCCGCGACCACGGCGGCGTGATCTTCGTCGACCTGCGCGATCGTTCGGGATTGCTGCAGGTGGTCTTTGATCCGGATACACCGGAGGCCTTCCAGCTCGCAGAGCGGCTGGGCCGCGAGTTCGTGATCCAGGTGCAGGGCAAGCTGCGGCCGCGCCCGGCCGGCACCGTGAATCCCCACTTGCTTTCGGGGCAGGTCGAGCTGCTGGCTCAGAAACTCGTGGTGCTGAATCCGTCGGCAACGCCGCCATTCGCGCTCGACGAGGAAGTCAACGAGGAGATGCGGCTGAAATATCGTTACGTGGACCTGCGTCGCGATGTCATGCAGGAGAGGCTGCGCCGGCGGCATTCGATCACGCGCGCGATGCGCGAATACCTCGACGACCGCGGCTTCGTCGATATCGAGACGCCGATGCTGACCAAGGCGACGCCCGAAGGTGCCCGCGACTACCTAGTGCCCTCGCGCACGTATCCGGGCAGGTTCTTCGCGCTGCCGCAGTCGCCGCAGATCTTCAAGCAGCTGCTGATGATCGGCGGCTTCGACCGCTACTACCAGATCGTGCGCTGCTTCCGTGACGAGGACCTGCGCGCCGACCGCCAGCCGGAATTCACGCAGCTCGACATCGAGACCTCGTTCCTGACGCAGGAACAGGTCATGGCGCTGATGGAGGGCCTGATCCGCCACGTGTTCTCGCGCGTGCTGAAGGCGCAGCTGCCGGATCCCTTTCCGCGCGTCAGCTACGCCGAGGCGTTGCGCCGCTTCGGCTCTGACAAGCCCGACCTGCGTGTGCCGCTCGAGTTGGTGGACATCGCCGACCTCGTGCGCGAGTGCGAATTCAAGGTGTTTGCGGCGCCCGCTGCGGATCCGGAGGGACGCGTCGCCGCACTGCGCGTGCCGCGCGGCGGCGAACTGTCGCGCAAGCAGATCGACGAGTACACCGCCCATGTTGTGCGGCATGGTGCGCGCGGCCTGGCCTACATCAAGGTCAATGATGCGAAGCGCGGCCGCGACGGCCTGCAGTCGCCGATCCTGAAATTCCTGTCCGACGGCGCCGTCGCGGGAATCCTCGAGCGCACGGGCGCGGGGGCCGGCGACATCATTTTCTTCGGCGCGGACAAGGCGAAGGTCGTCAACGACGCGCTGGGCGCGCTGCGGCTGCTGCTGGGCCGGGACCTCGGCCTGGTCGAGGCCGGATGGCGGCCGCTGTGGGTCACGGATTTCCCGATGTTCGAGTGGGATGAGGATGCGAAGCGCTGGATGGCGATGCACCATCCCTTCACGTCGCCTGCGGATCCGGACCCGGCCGTGCTTGCCGCGGACCCGCGCGGGGCGCTTGCGCGCGCCTACGACATGGTGCTGAACGGCTCCGAGATCGGCGGCGGCTCCATCCGCATCCATCGCCAGGACATGCAGAGCGCGGTATTCGGCCTGCTTGGCATTTCCGCGGAGCAGGCGCAGCAGAAATTCGGTTTCCTGCTCGAGGCGCTCAGCTACGGCGCGCCTCCGCATGGCGGCATCGCCTTCGGTCTCGACCGGCTTGCAATGCTGATGTCAGGTGCCGACAGCATCCGCGACGTGATCGCTTTCCCGAAAACCCAGTCGGCGTGGTGCCCGCTGACCGACGCGCCCTCGGCGGCCGACGAGGCGCAACTTGCCGAGCTTCACATCCGGGTCAGGCCACCGGTTCCACCTTCGGGCTGAACGCTGGAAACGCGCCACATCCCCGTCGTCGTCGTCCACGGCCTGTGGATGAATGGTCTGGAGTCCTTTGTATTGCGCAATCGCCTCGCGCAGGCCGGATTCGAGCCGTGCGTATTCCGGTATCCCTCCACGCAGGGAGACATCGGCCGGGCCGCCGCGGCGCTGGCGAACCGCCTGCGCGAATTCGGCGACGGGCCGGTGCACCTTGTGGGCCACAGCCTCGGCGGCCTGGTGATCCTCGAGACGATCGCCGCGGAGCGCCAATTGCCGCCGGGGCGCGTCGTGTTGCTGGGATCGCCGGTGCAGGGTTCGCGCGCGGCGCGCGCGGTCGCTGGCTGGTCGCTGGGGCCGCATCTGCTGGGGCGTCTCGCCGCAGCGGAGCTCACGCGGCATGAGTCTCGTGACTGGCGTTCGCCGCGCGAGCTCGGCATCATTGCCGGGTCGCGATCCGCCGGCATGGGGCGCTTGTTCGCCGAATTGCCGGCGCCGAATGACGGCACGGTCAGCGTGGACGAGACGCAACTGGCCGGCGCGAAGGAACACATCGTTCTTGACGTCAGTCACACTGGCATGCTGGTGTCCGCGGTCGTGGCGGATTCATTGCTGAAGTTCCTGATCTCGGGTTCGTTCGAAAGGCGTTGAGATGCAGAGCGCGTTGACGCGTTTCCCCTGGTTCGCGCCGCTGCTGGCACTCTATCCACTGCTGTACATCGCGGTCGCGAATCCCGGCCAGACCGAACCGGGTTCGGTCGCGATCGTCGCGATCGTCGCGATCGCCAAGGCATTTGCGCTGCTTGGCATCCTGCGGTTCGCGCTATCGACGTGGAACCGGGCCGGCCTCGGCGTCACCTGGTTCAGCCTGCTGTTCTATGCCTATGGGCCCGTGAATGGCTGGTGGCTCGAGCGCATGCTCGCGCAGATGGAGCAGGAAGCCGCCAGGCCCGACTGGATCGCAGGCAATCCGCAGTTACTCCAGTCCGCGCTCTGGGTCATCCTGCTGTTGCTCGGGCTGACGGCACTGCGCAGGTTTTCCGATCCGGCGGTCAATCGCGTGACGGGTGCCGCCAATGTCATGTCATTCCTGCTGATGGGTTTCCTCGCCGTGCAATGGGCCTCGCACGCGTCAGGCAGCAAGTCTGCGGATTCGGAGCCCGCGACCGGCGCCGGGCCGGTGGCCTCCATGCGGCTGTCGGCACCGGCAGCTACACGCGACATCTACTACATCATCCTGGATGGCTATGCGCGCGCGGACACGCTCGCGAACTATTACGGTTTCGACAACGCGCCGTTCCTCGATGGCCTGCGCGCGCGGGGATTCCAGGTGAGCCAGGCGAGCAACGCCAACTACTACTGGACCTTCCTGTCGCTTGCCTCGTCGCTCAACTTCGAATACATGCAACCGATGCTGGGTGCAGCGCTCGATCCGGCCAGCACGGACCCCGGCAGTGCCTACCAGTTGCTGCGCGACAATCGCGCTGCGAAATTCCTGCAAGCACGCGGCTATCGCTTTGTCCAGTTGCAGTCCACCTGGGACGGCACGGGCACGAACCCGTTCGCCGACGAGTTCATTCCCTGTGACGCCGGGCTGTTCGAGAGCGAGTACCTGCGAGCGATCGCGGATGCAAGCTGGCTCCGCGCGCTGAATGCGCGCGCCAGCATGGATGTCGCCAACTGCCACCTGCACAACCTGGAGACGCTGGCGGAGCAGGCGAAAAAGCCGGGGCCGAAATTCGTGTTCACGCATTTCGTGCCACCGCACCATCCCTATCTGTTTGATCGCGAAGGCCATGTACTGCGACGCGCGAACCTGTCCGACCAGTTCCAGTTCCAGAAGCGGCTCTGGGAGCAGCGCCAGCCCT
>JAHFSF010000028.1 GCA_023265875.1 Gammaproteobacteria bacterium
TTCCCAACTTGTACGGCGGGTAATCCTCGCCGCCGATCAGCGGCTCGAGGTAGCGGCGGCAGGCGGCCGTGATGCCGAAGCCGTCCCCGGTGATGAAATTCCTCGGCACCATCTTCTCGCGGTTGGCAACCGCCGTGATGGCCACCGAGCCGATGCTCCAGCGATAGGGCCTCGAGGACTTGCGCACGATCACCGGCATGACGGCGTTCTTGCCGGCCAGTGCGAGTTCGACGGCAGCGCGCCCGACGGCATAAGCCTGCTCGGCGTCCACGCGCGAGGCGATATGCCGTGCCGAGCGCTGCAGATAATCGGCGAGCGCCCAGTGATACTTGTAGCCGAGCGCCTCCTTGATCATCGCGGCGAGCGTCGGCGCGACGCCGCCGAGCTGCACATGGCCAAAGGCATCACGGGTGCCCATGTCGGAGAGAAACTTTCCTTCCGCATCACGTGCGCCTTCTGAGGCCACGATGACGCAATAACCCTTCCGCTCGACGGTCTCGCGCACGCGCGCCAGGAAGCGCTCGCGGTCGAAGGCGATCTCCGGGAACAGGATGATATGAGGCGGATCGCCGGCCTTGCGCGCGGCCAGCCCGCCGGCCGCCGCGATCCAGCCGGCATGGCGGCCCATGACTTCGAGGATGAAGACTTTGGTCGAGGTGCGCGCCATCGAGGCGACGTCGAGCGAGGCCTCGAGCGTCGACACGGCGACATACTTGGCGACGGATCCGAAGCCGGGGCAGCAATCGGTCACCGGCAGGTCGTTGTCCACGGTCTTCGGGATGCCGATGCAGGCGACGTGATGGCCCATCTGCTCACCGAGCTGCGACAGCTTCAGCGCCGTGTCCATCGAGTCATTGCCGCCGTTGTAGAAGAAGTAGCCGATATCGTGCGCGCGAAAGACCTCGATCAATCGCTCGTACTTCGCGCGATCGCGCTCGAGGTCCCTCAGCTTGTAGCGGGCGGAACCGAAGGCGCCGGACGGCGTGTGACGCAGCGCGCGCAATGTCACCGCATCCTCGCGGCCGATGTCGATCAGGTCCTCGGTCAGCGCACCGACGATGCCGTCGCGTCCGGCGTACAGGTGACCGATGCGGTCGCGATGCTTGCGGCAGGCCTCGATGACGCCGCAGGCCGTGGCATTGATGACGGCCGTGACGCCACCCGACTGGGCATACAGGGCATTGCGCTGGGCCGGCTTGCTGCTCCTGGTCGTTGCCATCGAGAAAATCCGCTGTTTGCGGGCGGGATCGCCGCCCCGTGGGGGGCGAAGCATAGCCGATCCTTCGCGGTTTGACGCGCTCGCGGTCGGCGGGCACGATGGGCGCCCCTCGACGGGTCCCCGGACCCGCGGAGTGCGACCGGATGAGGCTGGTATTGCTGGGTGCGCCTGGATCGGGCAAGGGCACGCAGGCTCAAATAATGCAGGCGCGCCATGGCCTGCCGCAGGTGTCCACCGGCGACCTGCTGCGCGAGGCCGTGACGGCAGGAACCGAGCTCGGGCGCGCCGCGCAGGTCGTCATGCAGGCTGGCGGCCTGGTTGCGGACGACATCATGCTCGGCATCATCCGCGAGCGGCTGGCACGGGCGGATGCCAGGCGCGGCTTCATCCTGGACGGCTTCCCGCGCACGCAGGCACAGGCGGACGGCCTGTCAACGCTGCTGCAGGATCTGGGCACGCCGCTCGATGCGGTCGTGCTGATGGAAGTCGATCCCGAAGTCCTGCTGCGGCGCCTGGCGGGGCGGCGCAGCTGCCGCCGCTGCGGCCGCGTGTTCCACATCGAGACAAATCCACCGGCACCGGGCGACCGCTGCGCCGATGGCAGGGCGCACGACCTGTTCCAGCGGCCCGACGACAACGAGGCGACGGTGCGGCAGCGTCTCTCCATCTACCGCGAGCGCACGCAGCCCCTGATCGACCATTACGAGCGGATGGGATTGCTGCGCCGCATCGACGCGAACGGAACACTGGACGAAGTCGATGCGCGGCTCGAAGCTGCGATCACTCCGCGCTGATTGCTCAGAGCGCGGCGAGCAGCGGTTCGCCAATCACATCCCGCCGCCAGCCCGACAGGACCGGCAGTTCACGTTCCCCGCGCAGCAGCGCAGCGAGATCGCGGCGCGTTGCCAGCACCTCCGGTTGCAGCTGCAGCTCCTCCGCGACGGCCAGCAAGCGTTGCCGGAGGGTTTTGAGCCGCCGCAATTCACCCGGACGGCCCCGCACCGGGTCCTCGACATTGGGTCCGTCGGGTGTCTCTGACCTGGCGGCCAGCGCGGCGAGAATGTCGTCACCGGCACGGCTCGCGGTCACCTGCGGAACGCCCACAATGCGCGACAGCTCCTCGCGCGTGCGTGGCCGCGCCTGTGCGATTTCGAACAGGGCCGCGTCCGTCAGCACCCAGCCGCGCGGCAGGTCGCGGTCCATCGCGCGTTGTTCGCGCCAGCGCGCGAGGGCACGCAGCGCGCCCTGGTCGGCCGGCGCCAGTCGTTCGATGCCCTTCAGTCGACGCCAGGCCTCGGCAGGCTCGACTCGATACAGCGCGATATCGGCCAGCGCTGCGGACTCTTCGTCCATCCACCCGCGGCGGCCGGCTTCGGTCAGGCGCGCATCGAGAATCGCCGCGAGAGCCGGCAGGTAGCGCACGTCGTCGCGCGCGTAGGCGAGCTGTTCCGGCGACAACGGGCGCTGTGCCCAGTCGGTCCGCGCATGGCCCTTGATCAACTCGACGCCGAGCACCTGGCGCACGAGGTCTGCATAACCGATCTGGACGGGAAAGCCGAGCAGCGCAGCCGCCATCTGGGTGTCGAACACCGGCCTGAGCGGTGCCCCGGTCAGCGGCAGCAGTGCCTCGAGATCCTGCCGCGCAGCGTGCAGCAGCTTCGGTCGCCGCGCATCGGCCAGCAGGCCGACCAGCGGGCCGGGATCCGCAATCGCCAACGGATCGATCAATGCCAGCCGATCGGCCGTGGCGACCTGGACGAGGCATAACCTGGGGTAATACGTGCGTTCGCGCACGAACTCGGTGTCGAGCGCGACACTGGCGTCGATCGGCCACGCATCGACCAGGCCGCGCAGCAAGGCGCCGTCGCCGATCAGGTCGTCAGCGGTCATGGGCTTTGCGTGCTTGGTTACAATCGGCATTGTCGTCATTATGCGGAACGCGCCGTCCCGGCCCAAGGCAATGTGAGCGAATTGCTGAAGTCGCTGTTCCAGATTGCCTGCCTGCGGCGGGACCCGAGCGCATTGCCGGCCTCAACCGCGCTGCTGGCGCTGATGGTTGTTGCCTATGCCGCGAGCAGCGCAGTGCAGTCCTGGATGCTCCATGGGGCCGACCGCCTCGTGGCGCGCACGGCGACCGACCTCGTGTTGACACTCGCGACATTCTGGCTGTTGCTCGCCGTGACGCGCCGCGGGCACCGGTTGCGGCAGACGATGAGCGCGGTGCTGGGCACTTCAACTCTGATGACGCCACTCGTCGTGCTGTTGCTTGCGGTAAAGGACCCGGCGGCCGTGAGTTATCCCGTTGCCCTGCTGGCCTGGGCTGGTTCGATCGGCGTGATCGTCTGGTTCACGCTGATCGTTGGCCACATCCTCCGGAGTGCGCTGGAAATCGGATTCGTCACCAGCATCGCCATCGCCGTCACCTACCTGATTGCGAGTGCGGCGGCACTGGCAAGACTCTTCCCGGATGCGGCCTGATGCATATCCACGTCATCGGCATCTGCGGCACTTTCATGGGTGGCATCGCGGCGCTCGCGCGAGCGGCGGGCCATCGGGTCACTGGTTCGGACGCGAATGTCTATCCACCGATGAGCAGCCAGCTCGAGCAGCTTGGCATCGCGCTGATCGACGGCTACGACCCCGTCCAGCTCGATCCGGCGCCGGACATCGTGCTGGTCGGCAATGTCATGAGCCGCGGCAATCCGCTGATCGAGCGGTTGCTGGACAGCGGGATCGCTTTCACTTCGGGCCCGGAGTGGCTGGCGGAGAATCTGCTGGGTGGACGCGAAGTCGTCGCGGTCGCCGGCACCCACGGCAAGACGACGACGGCCAGCATGCTGGCCTGGATACTCGACCGGGCAGGGCAGGCGCCGGGATTCCTGGTCGGCGGCATTCCCGCCAACTTCGGGCTCTCCGCGCGGGCCGGCGAAGGACGGACCTTCGTCATCGAAGCGGACGAATACGACACGGCGTTCTTCGACAAGCGCGCCAAGTTCGTGCATTACCACCCGCGGCACCTGGTGCTGACGAATCTCGAGTTCGACCATGCCGATATCTACCCGGATCTGGCCGCGATCCAGCGCCAGTTCCACCACCTGATGCGCACGGTACCGGGATCTGGCCGCGTGACCTGGAATGTCGCGGATCAGTCGCTCGCAGGGATGCTGGCGATGGGCTGCTGGACGCCATGTTTCGGTTTTGCGTCCACGCCTGTTCCGGCCGCGGACTGGAATGGACGATTGCTCGAGGCGGATGGGTCTGCATTCGAGGTGCTGCATCAGGGCCGTCCTGTTGCGACGGTGCGCTGGCCGCTGATCGGGCTGCACAATGTCGAGAACGGCCTCGCCGCGATTGCGGCAGCACACGGCCTTGGTGTCGAACCGGCGCGGGCGGCAGTGGCGCTGGGCGAATTCCAGGGCGTACGGCGGCGACTGGAGTTGCGCGGCGAGGTACGGGGCATCCGGGTCCACGATGATTTTGCGCACCACCCGACTGCAGTCGCCAAGACGATCGATGGCCTGCGACGCCGCGTCGGCAACCGGCGCATCATCGCGGTGCTGGAACCGCGTTCGAACACGATGCGTCTCGGCCACCATCGGGCTGGACTGGCGACGGCACTGGCCGGCGCCGATCGCATCTGGCTGTATCAGTCGCCGGGCCTCGGCTGGAATCTCGGCGAGATTGCCGCCAGTCTTGGCGGCAAGGCTGCGATTGCGGACGACCTGCAGAAGCTCGTCGCGACGCTCGTGACCGAACTCCGTGCCGGCGATGAAGTGCTGATCATGAGCAATGGCGGATTCGGCGGGCTGCACGACCGGCTGCTGCAGGCATTGCGCGCGGCGACGGCATGAACCAGGCCGTTCGCGAACTGCCCCTGTTTCCGCTCAGCACGGTGCTGTTTCCGGGCGGTCCCCTGCCGCTGCGGATCTTCGAGCCACGCTATCTCGACATGGTCAGTCGCTGCCTGCGCGAGCAGTCGGGTTTCGCCGTCGTGATGGTGTCAGAGGGAGACGAGGCCGCGGCGACCACCAGTTTCGCCGCCATGGGCACCGAAGCCAGGATCGTGGATTTCGACCGGCTGGATGACGGCCTGCTGGGCATCAGCTGTATCGGGCGCGAACGCATCCGCGTGCTGGACGCCTGGTGCGAGCCCGACGGCCTGAATCGGGGGCGCGTCATCGACATCGACGCCGACCCGGTGGTGCCCGTGCCGGAAGGACAGGCCTGGCTCGCCGAAGTCGTGCGCCGCGTGCTGCCCGAAGCGGGCTCGGTCTACCGTTACGTGGAATTGCGCGACGATGCTGCGTGGATCGGCAACCGTCTTGCCGAGTTGCTGCCGCTGTCCCTGACCGAGAAACAGGCGCTGCTCGAGCTGGCCGACCCGCTCGAGCGGCTCGCTGCGCTCGAACCGACGGTCAGCCGCGACGGCGACTGAGCACCGCGTTCAGGCAGCTTCGGGCGCCGGATACCGCCAGCGGGCAAACCGCCGGCGCTGGGACCAGATCGCCAGCAGGATCAGGGCGCTCCAGCCGGCGACCAGCCAGCCGGTGAACCCATCGAAGCCGCTGACCAGGAAGGACCAGCGTGCGCCCGCAGCGTGCTGCGTTGCCGCCGCGGTTGCCTTGACGATGCAGACCCAGCCCATGTGCAGGCCAATGCCGGCCGCAATGCTTCCGGTCCAGTAGCGAACCAGGCCGAGCAGCAGGCCGACGAGTGCCAGCGCCAGGAACGCATCGGCGATCGCTGCCGGTTCGGCAAATCGTGCCAGTGCCGCACCCAGAAGCTCGATGCCACTGCCAGGACCGACCTCCGCCTGCGGGATCCTGGTGCGCGCGAGAAAGTGGATCGCGGAATACAGCACGGCGGTAGCCGCGAGAGCCAGTGGCAATCCAGATTCGCGCAGCACGGCGCGAAACATCAGTCCACGGAAGAAGGTCTCCTCGATCAGCGCGACTGCGAGGCCGATCAGCGCGCCGTTGGCGATGCCGGCGAGCAGCATGGCAGCATCGAGGCCGGGCCGCGGATCGCGAATGCCGAACGCGACGATTGCCAACGCCATCGGCAGCATCGTTGCGATTCCGAACGCAAGCCCGAGGCTCGCCTGACTCAGGAACTGCGCGCGCGGCAGGCCGTAGCCCCAGTCCCGGCGCCGCCGCAGCCGCAACCGCCAGACCGCGAGCGCGATGCCTGCCAGCGTCAGGCACTGCCAGGCGCGACCCACGATCCTGTGAAATTCCCAGTCCGGTTGCAGTGCATGGATCAGCTGGTAGACCGGCCAGGCAATCGCCGCTGCGAGCAACAGGGTGCCCGCAATGATCGCCAGGAACCAGCCGGTCGCACGCATCAGCTTTCCGCCGCGATGATCTTGAACGCTCGGCGGGCGGCATCGACGGTGGCTTTGATCTCGGCCTCGCCGTGTGCGGCCGAGACAAAACCTGCCTCGTAGGCGGAGGGGGCGAGGTAGATGCCGGCATCGAGCATCAGGTGGAAGAACCGCCGGAAGCGTGCGACATCGCAAGCCATCACCTGGCTGTACCTCTGCACCGGCGCGTCCTGCGTGAAGAACAATCCGAACATGCCACAGACGTGGTTGGTCGCGAGTGCGACCCGGGCCTCCCGCGCTGCCGCGGCCACGCCGACGACCAGGTGATCCGTCGTGGCCGCCAGCGACGCATGGAAGCCCGGCCGCGAAATCGCCTCCAGCGTCGCCAGTCCGGCTGCCATCGCGACCGGGTTGCCGGACAAGGTGCCCGCCTGGTAGATGGGTCCGAGCGGCGCCAGGCGTTCCATGATCTCGCGCCGCCCGCCAAAGGCGCCGACCGGCATGCCGCCGCCGATGATCTTGCCAAGCGTGGTCAGGTCCGGGCGGATGCCAAGGAGCGCCTGCGCGCCGCCAGCCGCGACGCGAAATCCCGTCATCACCTCGTCGAAGATCAGCAGCGCACCGTGGCGCGTGCACAGCTCGCGCAGGCGCGCGAGGAATCCCGGCGCCGGCGGCACGCAGTTCATGTTGCCGGCGATCGGCTCGACGATAACGCCGGCGATTTCGGCGCCGATCGCGCCGAAGCATTCGTCAAGCGCGTCGATGTTGTTGAACTCGAGCGTCACCGTATGAGCCGCAAGGCTTGCGGGCACGCCGGGCGAGGTCGGCACTCCCAGGGTCAGCGCGCCGGAGCCGGCCTTGACCAGCAACGAGTCGGAATGTCCGTGATAGCAACCCTCGAACTTGACGATGCGGTCGCGGCCCGTGTAACCGCGTGCGAGGCGAATCGCACTCATCGTCGCCTCGGTGCCCGAGCTGACCATGCGCAGCAGTTCAATCGAGGGCACGAGCTCGATCACCTTGCGCGCGAGCTCGGTCTCGATGACGGTCGGCGCGCCGAAAGAAAGACCGTCCGCGGCGCGCCGCGTGACGGCCGCGATGACCTCGGGGTGCGCATGGCCGAGGATCATCGGGCCCCATGAGCCGACGTAATCGATGAACTGCCGGCCGTCCTCGGCCTCGAGCCTCGCGCCCTGAGCGCGCCGGATGAACAGCGGTTCGCCGCCGACACCGCGGAAGGCGCGTACCGGCGAATTGACCCCGCCGGCGATGTAACGGCTGGCTTCCTCGAACAGCGACATGTGCCTTCCCTCAGTCATTGGAACCGGTAACCGAAGGCTTCGATCTCGGGGGCCCAGTGCCGCGCGACGAACTCGACCAGTTCCGGCGTGTAGAAGCTCCGGTACGACTCATGCCCGGAAGCCTTGACCCGCGGCAGCGGGCGCTGCTCGATCTCAAGCCGCGCACAGACCATCGCGATGTCCCGCTCCAGGTCCTCGAAGCGGCCGACGAAATCGACGCCGAGCCGGCCCGCGGAATTCTGCAGCATCCACCATTGCGAACGACGGCGCTTGCCAGCCTGGTTCTGCAGGAAAGTCGCGAAATCCGGCATGCGGCGGGTCGCCTGATGCCGCTTGTGGCCGCGATCCTCGAGGATGTAGGCATACCAGGAGACCAGCCGTTCCCAGGGATTGCGGACGAAGGCGATTTTGAACAGCGAGCCGAACAGCTCCGCTGGCAGCACCTGCTCGGCGCGCGCGAGCGGCGCATGGCGACGAAAATAGAACCTGCGCCAGTCGTGGCGCGCTCCGAGGTCCGAAACGAGCTTGTTCCAGCGCGTCGCCGGAGGCGCCAGCGCATACGGCGCCAGCAGCTCCGTGATGCTGGTGCCTGCAGTCTTCTGCACGTGCACGAACAGAAACCGCTTCGATTCCGACAGCAACAATGGCCGATCCTCCGGCGCCGGCGATCAGCGGCGCCTGACAGAATGCCCGCGCATGCGCAGCAGCGCCGGCAGGCCGCGGTCGCCGACCAGATGCAGGGCGCCGACCACGACCAGTACGTCGTCCGGCTGATCGAGCATCGCGGCGATCTGGCTGGCCCAACGCTCGTTGCGCGCATAGACCAGCCGTGCGGCGAGTTCCGGAAAGCCGCTGAACTCGGTTTCCAGCAGCCTGGCGAGTGCGCCATCGTCGCCGCCCTGCCAGGCTTCATACAACTCCCTGATTTCCTGCTCGATCCCCGCCGTCTCCCGGAGCGATTGCAGCAGCAGCTCCTGCTGCTCCTTGGCGGGCAGGGCGTCCAGCAGCCCGAGCTGCTCGTCGAGCGTCTCGAGGCCGCAGCCCGGCTTGCCGTCCTGTTTCGCATGGCTTTCGATGATCTGCTCGACGCCGAAATCTGCCGTGTAGCCGTGCCGCTGCAGCGCGGCCACCGAGACCGTCAGTCCGGCGAACCAGGGTTCGAAGGCAGCGTATGGCGCGAGATCGATTTCGGCTGCAGCAGCAGCCTGGAGCACCTGGTCGGTTGACGCGCCGAGCAACTCGAACAGGTCACGGCCCTCCGGGTCAATCGCGCGGCCAAGCGTGATCGAAGCGGTTTCGGCCGGCGTCAGTGCACCGATGTCCACCTCGAGGCAGACACGCCCGGCATCGCGATACGCGCGCTCGAGCTCACCGGTCAACCCGAAGCCACCGTCCGCCAGCAGGTGGACCGACCCGAACAGGTACACGGTATTCGTTCTGCCCGCGACGGCCCAGACTGAGGGCTCGGCGCTGGCCGTGCTGGCCAGCAGCAGTGCGCTGACAAGGGTCAGCAACCATGGCGTCCCGCAGCATCGAAAACCGGTCATTCGTCCACCCACTCGATGCCGGTCTGCAGGCTGCCGTCGGAGTCGAGCTGCAGCCAGCGGTAGGCCGGCGGTCGCGAGTCCACGTCGAATTCATCCGCACCCATCGTGAACTGCATGCAGGTCGAAGGCGTGCCCATCAGTCGCAGTGCTCCGCGCATTTCGTCCAGCGGCTGGTGCGCATGGCCCCAGAGCAGCGCGCGCACGCCCGGATGCCGCTCGAGGATCGCGAACAGGTCGTCGGGATTGTCCAGCATGAACCGGTCGAGCCAGCGGCTGCCATGCATCACCGGATGATGGTGCAGGCAGACCAGCGCATGGGCATCGGGATTCGCGGCGAGCGCCTGGTCTGCGCGGGCAATCTCGGCATCCGCCAGGTGGCCATGGTGTACGCCGGGAACGCTGCTGTCGAGCATCAGGATCAGCCAGTCATCGCAGCGATTGGCGAGCCGGTGGACGAAGGGCGGGCCGGCCAGTTCGCGGCGCAGTTCCGCCGGGGAATCGTGGTTGCCGGGCAGGCAGAAGACCGGCACACCGGCGCCATTGAAGTGTTTGCGCAGCCCGGGATAGCCACCCGGGTCGTCATGCACGAGGTCGCCGGTCAGCAGCAGCGCCTGCGGTTCCGGGTGCCGGCGTCGCGCGTGCGCGAGGCAGCGTGCGAGTGTCGCATCGGTCGCGACGCCACGGACCAGCTTGCCCGGCGATCCGGTCAGGTGCGTGTCCGTGAACTGCAGCAGGCGCACCGCGCGCCGTTCAGTACCGGTAGTGTTCCGGCTTGAACGGCCCCGTCGCAGGGATCCCCAGGTAGCTCCTCTGTTCCGGCGTCATGACGGTCAGTTTCGCGCCGATCCGGTCGAGGTGCAGGCGCGCGACTTTCTCGTCGAGCTGCTTCGGCAGCACATAGACACGATGCTCGTAGCGCTCGCCATGGGCGAACAGCTCGATCTGCGCCAGCACCTGGTTCGTGAAGGAATTCGACATCACGAACGAAGGGTGGCCGGTGCCGCAGCCGAGGTTCACGAGGCGGCCCTCGGCCAGGATGATGATCCTCTTGCCGTCCGGGAACACGACGTGATCGACCTGCGGCTTGATGTTTTCCCAGCGATACTGCCGGAGCGACGCGATGTCGATTTCGCTGTCGAAGTGCCCGATGTTGCAGACAATGGCCTGGTGCTTCATCCGGCGCACGTGGTCGTGCGCGATGACATTCACGTTGCCGGTCGCCGTCACGAAGATATCCGCGAGTGCGCAGGCGTCGTCCATCGTGACGACCCGATAGCCTTCCATGGCGGCCTGCAGCGCGCAGATCGGGTCGATCTCCGTGATCCAGACGGTCGCCCCGAGCCCGCGCAGCGACTGGGCGCAGCCCTTGCCGACGTCGCCGTAGCCCGCGATCAGGGCGATCTTGCCGGCGATCATGACGTCGGTCGCGCGCTTGATGCCGTCAACGAGCGATTCGCGGCAGCCGTAGAGATTGTCGAACTTCGACTTGGTGACCGAGTCGTTGACGTTGATGGCCGGGAACGGCAGGCGGCCCTCTTCGGCCATGCGGTACAGCCGCTTGACGCCGGTGGTCGTCTCCTCGGTGACGCCGCGAATGTGGCCGAGCCGGGCCGAATACCAGCCCGGCTGCGCCTCGAGGCGGCGCCGGATCGAGCCGTAGAGCGAATGTTCCTCGTCATTGCCGGGCTTCGAGATGACGCCTGGGTCGCGTTCCGCGGCGGCGCCGAGCATCAGCAGCAGGGTCGCGTCGCCGCCGTCATCGAGGATCATGTTCGCGGGACTTGCGGCCGGCCAATCGAATATCCGGTGCGCGAAATCCCAGTACTCGTCCAGCGTCTCGCCCTTGTGCGCGAACACGGGCACGCCTGCCGCCGCAATGGCGGACGCCGCATGGTCCTGGGTCGAGAAGATGTTGCAGGATGCCCAGCGCAATTCGGCACCGAGCGCCTTGAGCGTCTCGATCAGCACCGCGGTCTGGATCGTCATGTGCAGCGAGCCCGCGATGCGGGCCCCGGCGAGCGGCCGCGAGCGTCCGAACTCGGCGCGCAGGGCCATCAGGCCCGGCATCTCCGTTTCGGCAATGGCGATTTCCCGCCGGCCCCACTCGGCCAGCGCGAGGTCCTTGACCTGGTAGTCGCGGAATTTCGGGTTGATCACGGCATTCATTTAATTTCCTCTCCTGTGCGAGCGAGAGCGCCGTTGACGATCGCAATCCCCGAGCCTGGCAGGCAGCCGCCTGTTGCAACGCTCCTCGAAGATGCGCCCCGCGGCGCAGGATCGATCCTGCTGCAGGTGCGTCGAAATTATAGCGGATCCGGCCGGTATTTTCGCCGCTGCGTGATTGCCCGGGTCCTGCCGCATCGGAGACAATACCGGGCTTTCCTGCCAGAGGGGGCGTAATGCCCAGCCGCCGCGATCTAGCCAATGCCATCCGGGCCCTCAGCATGGACGCCGTGCAACGCGCCAACTCCGGGCATCCGGGGATGCCGATGGGCATGGCGGACATCGCGGAGGTGCTTTGGCGCGACTTCCTGAAGCACAACCCGGGCGACCCGCGCTGGCCGGACCGGGATCGGTTCGTGCTGTCGAACGGCCACGGCTCGATGCTGCTCTATTCAGTCCTGCATCTCTGCGGTTACCCGTTGACGATGGACGAACTGCGGAATTTCCGCCAGCTCGGTGCACGGACCGCGGGCCACCCGGAACACGAGATCGGGATCGGGATCGAGACGACCACGGGCCCGCTCGGCCAGGGGCTCGCCAACGCGGTCGGCATGGCGCTCGCGGAAAAACTGCTCGCGAACACCTTCAATCGCCCGGGTCACGAGGTCGTCGACCACCGCACCTGGGTCTTTCTGGGCGATGGCTGCCTGATGGAGGGGATTTCGCACGAGGCCTGTTCGCTGGCCGGCACCTGGGGTCTCGGCAAGCTCATCTGTTTTTACGATGACAACGGCATCTCGATCGACGGCGAAGTCTCCGGCTGGTTCACCGACGACACGGCCGGGCGCTTCGAAGCCTATGGCTGGCAGGTGATCCGCGGAGTCGATGGCCATGACCCGGAAGCAGTGCGGCGCGCGATTCGCCGCGCCAGGCGCGAACAGGCCAGGCCGACCTTGATCTGCTGCAAGACTGTGATCGGCTTCGGCGCCCCGAACAAGCAGGGCAAGGAGGAATGCCACGGGGCGGCGCTCGGGGCGGAGGAGGTGGCGCTCGCGCGCAAGACCCTGGGCTGGACGCACGAACCATTCATGATCCCGGACGAGATCCGCACCGCCTGGGACGCGCGAGCCGCCGGGCGGCGCGCCGGCAATCGCTGGAAGAAGCGTTGGCGCGCCTACCAGGCCGCGCATCCGGATCTCGCCGCCGAACTCGAGCGTCGCTGTGCCGGCCGGCTGCCCGCAGGCTTCGATGCCGCGATCCAAAGCGGGGCCGCGTCGGCCCAGGCTGCCGCGCAGGCAGTGGCGACGCGCCAGAGCTCGCAGGCGGTGCTGAACTCGCTTGGCGGCCTGGTGCCTGAACTGCTTGGCGGCTCGGCCGACCTGACCGGATCGAACAACACGAAGATCAGGGGAACGGCCGACTTCACGCGTGCGAACGTGGAAGGCCGTTACATTCATTATGGCGTGCGGGAATTCGGCATGGGCGCGATCATGACCGGCATTGCGCTGCACGGCGGCTTCATTCCCTACGGCGGCACCTTCCTCGTCTTCTCCGATTACGCGCGCAATTCCCTCAGGATGGCTGCAATCATCGAGGCGGGCAGCATCTTCGTGCTGACACATGATTCAGTCGGGCTCGGCGAAGACGGGCCGACGCACCAGCCGGTCGAGCAGCTCGCCTCGCTGCGGATGATCCCGCGCATGGAGGTCTGGCGGCCCTGCGATACGGCCGAGACCTGGGTCGCATGGGGTGCGGCAATCCGGCGCCGTTCGGCGCCGACGGCGCTCGTGCTGAGCCGCCAGGCGTTGCCGCCCCAGGCGCGAGACGCGGCGCAGCTCGACGCGATCCGGCGCGGCGGTTATGTGCTTGTCGATTGCGCGGGCACGCCGCAGTGCATACTGATCGCCACCGGCTCGGAAGTCGCGCTGGCGGTCGAGGCGGCGGGCATCCTCGCCCGCAGCGGCATCGCGACGCGCGTCGTGTCGATGCCCTGCACCAGCGTGTTCGACGCCGAGGACGAATCCTGGCGCGCAACCGTGCTGCCACCCGGGGTTTCCTGCCGTGTTGCGATCGAGGCCGGCACGCCTGACGGCTGGTGGCGCCATGTCGGCGCGCGCGGCCGGGTGATCGGGATGACAGGCTTCGGTGCCTCGGGCCCGGGCAAGGACCTGTTCCGGCATTTCGGCTTCACGGCCGGTGCCGTCGTCGAGAGCGTACAGTCGCTGCTGAAAATGGGAGTCAACTGACCATGGCGATCAAGGTGGGCATCAACGGTTATGGCCGCATCGGCCGCAACGTGCTGCGGGCGCTTTACGAATCGAAGCGCACCGGCGAACTTTCGATCGTCGCGATCAATGACCTCGGCGACGCGCGCACCAACGCGCACCTGACGCGCCACGACACGGCGCACGGACCCTTCCCGGGACAGATTGCAGTCGAAGGCGAATTCATGATCGTCAATGGCGACCGCATCCGCGTGCTGGCCGAGCGCGATCCCGCAAAGCTGCCGTGGGGTGAGCTGGGCGTCGAGATCGTGCTCGAAAGCACCGGGCTGTTCGCCAGCAAGGAAAAGTCCTCGAAGCACCTCGCCGGTGGCGCCAAGAAAGTCGTGATCTCCGCGCCTGCCGATGGCGTCGATGCGACGATCGTCTATGGCGTCAACCACAAGGTCCTGCGCCGGGACATGACGGTCATTTCAAATGCTTCGTGCACGACCAACTGCCTGGCACCGCTGGTGAAGCCGCTGCACGATTCGCTCGGCCTCGTTTCCGGCGTCATGACGACGGTGCACGCCTACACCAATGACCAGGTGCTGACCGACGTCTATCACAGCGACCTGCGCCGCGCGCGTTCGGCCACCATGTCGATGATCCCGACCAAGACCGGCGCCGCCGCCGCGGTCGGTCTCGTGCTGCCGGAACTGAAGGGCCTGCTGGACGGTTTTGCCGTGCGCGTGCCGACCATCAACGTGTCGCTCGTGGACCTCAGTTTCATCGCGAAGCGGGCGACCAGCGCCGATGAAGTAAATGGCATCCTGCGCGCCGCGGCCACCGGATCCCTGCAGGGCATACTCGAGTACACGGACGAACCGCTGGTTTCGGTCGATTTCAACCACAACCCGGCGTCGGGAATCGTGGATTCCCAGCTCACCAGGGTCGTCGGCGGCACGCTGGTGAAGGTCTGTGCCTGGTATGACAACGAATGGGGCTTCTCGAACCGGATGCTGGACACGACGGTCGCCTGGTCGCGCGCGTGAAGCTGCTGCGCATGACGGACCTGGACCTGGCCGGGCGGCGCGTGCTGATCCGCGAGGACCTCAACGTGCCGGTGACCGCCGGGAAGGTGACCAGCGATGCCCGCATCCGCGCGGCCCTGCCGACGCTCAGGCTTGCCATCGACAGCGGCGCACGCGTGCTCGTGATGTCGCATCTCGGGCGGCCGCAAGAAGGCGTCCGCGACCCGGCGCTGAGTCTGGCGCCGGTCGCCGCCCGCCTGGCGGAGCTGCTGGGCCGTCCGGTGCAGCTGGTCGCCGACTGGCTGGACGGCGTCGAGGTCGCGCCGGGCGAGATCGAGCTGCTCGAGAACGTGCGCTTCAACAAGGGCGAGAAGGGCGATGACGAGGCACTGGCGCGACGCATCGCAGCGCTTTGCGACGTGTTCGTCATGGATGCCTTCGGCACCGCCCACCGCGCGGAGGCCAGCACCCACGGCGTCGCGCGCTTCGCGACCGTAGCCTGCGCCGGGCCGCTGCTCGTCAGTGAGCTCGAGGCGCTGGAAACGGCGCTCGGCAACCCCGCGCGGCCGCTGGTGGCCGTGGTCGGGGGCGCGAAGGTCTCGACCAAGCTCTCGGTACTCGAAAACCTGCTGGCGAAAGTGGACCAGCTGATCGTCGGCGGCGGCATTGCCAACACCTTCCTGCTGGCGGCCGGTCTCCCGGTCGGCAAGTCACTGCACGAACCCGGGATGGTCGACGTGGCGCGCCGGCTGCTGGCGCGCTCAAGGGAGATCGGGGTCGCGGTCCCGATCCCGGTGGACGTCGTCGTCGCGCGCGAGATGTCAGCCGCCGCCGAGGCGAATGTCAAGGCCGTGGCCGATGTCGCGCCGGACGACGTGATCCTGGACGTCGGGCCGGACACGGCCAAGCAGTATGCGAAGATCGTGATGGACGCGGGCACCGTCTTCTGGAATGGCCCGCTCGGCGTATTCGAATTCGACCAGTTCGGCGAGGGCACGCGCGTGCTGGCCCAGGCCATAGCGCACAGCAGGGCCTTTTCGATTGCGGGCGGCGGCGATACGCTGGCCGCGATCGACAAGTACGGCGTCAGTGGGGACATTTCCTACATTTCCACCGGTGGCGGCGCATTCCTGGAGTTCGTCGAAGGCCGCACTCTGCCCTCGGTTGCGGCGCTCGAGCAGCGGGCGCGCGGCTGATCGCGATGGCAAGCGAGGCCTAGATGCCGAGAAGAACCAAGATCGTGGCGACGCTCGGGCCGGCGACCGATACCGATCGCGCGCTCGACGACCTGATCGCGGCCGGCACCGACCTGGTCCGCGTCAACTTTTCGCATGGTGTGTTTGGCGATCACGCGCGCCGGATCGAACAGGTGCGCGCGGCTGCGGCGCGCGCCGGCCGCGTGGTCGGAATCCTCGGCGACCTGCGCGGCCCCAAGGTGCGCATCGAGCGGTTCGCCGCGGGCAACGCCATGCTGGTCGAAGGCGCGGCATTTGCGCTCGATCCTGCCTTTGATCCGGCGGGCGGGACCGACCGGGTCGTCGGCGTCGCCTATGAGTCGCTGCCGAAGGACGTTTCACCCGGCGACACGCTGCTGCTGAACGACGGCCTGATCTCGCTCGAAGTGCTGCGCGTCGAAGGCACGCGCGTCCACACTCGAGTGCTCTCCGGCGGCGAGCTGGGCGACATGAAGGGACTCAACAAGCTTGGCGGTGGCCTGTCGGCTCGCGCCCTGACCCACAAGGATCGCGAGGACATCCGCATGGCGGCGGAACTGGGCGTGGACTACCTCGCCGTGTCATTCGTCAGGAATGCCGATGACGTTCGCGAGGCCTGGGAGCTGATGCGTGCGGCCGGTGGCGAGGGCCGCATCGTCGCCAAGATCGAGCGCCGCGAGGCGATCGAGAACCTCAGGGCGATCGTCGAGTCCAGCGCGGCCGTAATGGTTGCGCGCGGCGATCTGGGTGTCGAAGTCGGCTACGCGGAGCTGACCGGCCTGCAGAAGCACATCATCAGGCTGGCGCGCACGCACAACCGGCTCGTAATCACTGCGACGCAGATGATGGAATCGATGATCCATGCCCCGGTGCCGACGCGGGCCGAAGTCTCCGACGTCGCAAATGCCGTCATGGACGATACCGATGCGGTGATGCTGTCGGCTGAGACGGCGATCGGGCGGCACCCGGGCAGGGTCGTGCGCGCGATGGCCCAGGTCATCGTCGGCGCGGAAAAATGGCAGAAGTCGAACCGCCCTGACATGCAACGCGGCGACGGTTACCTGAAGCACACTGACGAGGCAATCGCCGCCGCCGTCATGTACACGGCCAATCACCTCGACGTGAAGGCGATCGTCGCGCTGACCGAATCCGGCTCGACCGCCCTGTGGATGTCGCGCATCCGCTCCGACATTCCGATCTACGCGTTCACGCGCCACGCGGCTACGCAACGCCGTGTGACACTGTACCGCGGTGTCTATCCCGTCGCGTTCGACGTTACGCATACCCAGGCCGAGAGACTGTATTCGGCGATCTTCGAGCGCGTCCTCGGTGAGGGACTTGCGGCTGAGGGCGACCTGATAATCGTCACCAAGGGCGAACTGTCCGGCGTCTCCGGTGGCACCAATTCCATGAAGATCATCAAGGTCCAGCGGGTGCCCGCATGAACGCGGAAAAGGGGACGCTTCCCTTTGCCGGGAATGAAAAAGGGAAGCGTCCCCTTGTTCGTGGACTGCGCACGGGCCTTGTAGCGGTGACTGGCGTCGTGCTGCTCGCAGCGCTGGCGGGCTGGCTCGCGCTCAGGGCGAGCCTGCCGCGCATTGACGGGGAAATGCGGCTCGCAGGCCTTGGTGCGCCGGCTTCCATCGAGCGCGATGCGGCTGGCGTGCCGGTGATTCGTGGCGCCACGCGCGAGGACGTCGCGCGGGCGACGGGCTTTGCGCATGGGCAGGACCGACTGTTCCAGATGGACCTGCTGCGACGCACGGGCGCGGGCGAACTGTCGGCGCTGCTCGGGCCAGCGATGCTGGAAACCGACCGGCGGATCCGCCTGCACCAGTTCCGCAAAACGGCGAAGCAGGCGCTCGCGGCGATGAATCCGGCCGGACGGACGCTGCTCGAAGCCTATGCGGCGGGCGTGAATGCCGCGCTCGCCGATGCGTCGCTCCGGCCATTCGAGTACCTGCTGCTGCGCACCAGGCCTGCGCCCTGGCGCGCCGAGGATTCGCTGCTGGTCGTGTACGCCATGTGGATCGACCTGCAGGGCCTCGAGGCGCGTGAGGAACAGCAGAATGGCCGGCTGGCGACTGTCCTGCCGCCGGCGCTCTACCGCCTGGTGACGGGCCCGGATCCCGAACTGGAATCGTCGCTTGACGGCAGTCGTCTGCCACAGACGCCAT
>JAHFSF010000154.1 GCA_023265875.1 Gammaproteobacteria bacterium
CGGCTGCAGCGGGCTGCCGACCTCGTTCGATGGCGAGCCGGCGCGCGCGAGCGCCTGCGATCGAATCGAGCAGGCCCGCGTGTACACCACGACCCCGGACGAGTTCCAGGGCGACGACCTGCGGCGTTTCGATTCCCTCAGCCGGCGCGCGGCCATGCGCCGCTTCGGCGGCGACTGTTACCTGTACGGGCTGCTCGCTTCGGGGCATTGCGATCTCGTCATCGAGGCCGGGCTCAAGCCGCATGACTACCTCGCGCTCGTGCCTGTGATCGAGGGTGCGGGCGGAAAAATCAGCGATTGGCGGGGCCACGCGCTCGACCTGCAAAGCGACGGTCGCGTGGTTGCGGCGGCTACGGAATCGCTGTGGCGGCGCGCACTGGCTGCCCTGGATTCAGGCGGCGGCCTGATAAACCATGGTCTGGAAATCGAGGAATAGCGCGGCGGCCCGGGGGTCAGCGAAGGGCAGGACCTGCATCGTGAGGACGCCACCGATGCCTCTGGCCGGATCGATCCAGAAATACGTATTTGCCACGCCCGACCACAGCAGGCTGCCCGCCGTGAGGCCGGTCGGCGCAGCCTCCGCGTTGACCTGAAATCCGAAGCCAAAGTGTTTTTCCAGCCCCGGGAAGAAATCCAGATCGTTTGAAAACCAGGGCAGCAGCGTCCTCATCGGCGTCACGCGGACCTGGCCCGTCTGGTTCCTTGCCATCATTTCGACGGTTTCCGCCTGCAGCACCCGGGCACCATCTAACCGTCCCCGCTGCAGGATCATCCGCACGAATTGCAGATAATTGCGTGCCGTCCCGTACAGCCCGCTACCACCCATCTCGAGCTCCGGTTGCTGCGGGACCTCGAGATCAATCGGGGCAAGCTGGCCATCGCTGCCCCGCTGATGAACCTTCGCCAGGCGCTCGCGCATCGACGCGGAAATCCTGAACGCCGTGTCGTGCATGCCGAGCGGTCCAAATACATTCTCCTCCAGGTACGAGCCGAGCCTCTGGCCGCTGGTGGCCTCGATGACCTTGCCGAGCCAGTCGGTGCTGATCCCGTATTCCCAGCGCTCGCCGGGATCGAACAGCAAGGGGGTGCGCAGCGCAGCGTTCTGGCACGTTGCGATCAACGGCAATTCCCTCACCTGCTGGTATTGCCGGGTCGCGGCGCTATACATGCCGTAGCCGAAGCCGGCGGTGTGCGTGAGCAGGTGACGCAGCGCGACCGGCCGCTGCGGCGGCCGCGTCCGCGGTTGGCCTTCGGCATCGAATCCTTCGAGCACCTGCGCCGCCGCGATCTCCGGCAGCCAGCGGCTGACGGGGCTTTCGAGGTCGAGCCTGCCGCGCTCGACCAGCTGCATCGCCCCCGTACTGGTCAGCGCCTTGCTCATCGACGCGAGCCAGACGACCGTATCGAGCTGCATGGGCGGGTCCTCGCCGCGCACCCGCTTGCCGAATGCGCCCTCGTAGATCGTCCCGTTGAGGTCGATCGCCATTGCGGCCACGCCCGCAGCGTCCCCGGCATCAATCGCTCGCTGCAGCAGCTCGTCTGCACCTTGCCTGAGTGACATGGCGTTCGACTCTGGTGGTCCGGATTCGATGATACAAGCAGAGCTTGACCGCTCGTCCTCGGCGCCGGCATGATCCAGGCAGCAGATTATTGAATGGCCGTTCAGCAATCTTCCATAACGCGGGGGGATTGATGTAACTAACAGAATTGGCTGATTTTCTTGTTGAACCGGCGCCGCCACAGACCCCCGGATCCAGCCGCCTGAACTTGCCTGCGTGGCACGCAGGAGGGGAAATTGAACAGACAATCAACTGCCAGAAGCGATGCCTCGCCGCTGCGCCCCGGCGAGGAATACCGGCGGCGCCAGCTCGTCGAAGTGACCATCGATTGCCTCGCGGAGCTCGGCTATGCCGGGACGACGCTGCTGCAAATTGCCCGCAGGGCGGGCGTTACCCCGGGCCTGGTGTCACATTATTTTGCCGACAAGGACGGCGTGCTCGCCGCCGCGTTTCGCACCCTGGTGCGTCGCGTCGGCGAACAGGTTCGCGTGCGCCTGGAGACGACGGCAACGCCGCGGGCCCGGATTCAAGCCGTCATCGACGCCAACCTGGCTCCGGAACTGTGCAATCCGCGCAGCGGCAGGGCCTGGCTTGCCTGTTGGGGCCAGGTGCTGCAAGTCGAAAGTTTCCGGCGGATCCAGGCCGCCTACCAGCGCCGCATGCTGTCGAATCTGCAGAGCGCGCTCAGGCAGCTCATGCCGATGCAGGAAGCCCATAGCCTCGCGGCGATGATCGCCGCCATGATTGACGGCGTGTGGTTGCGCGCCGCGTTATCCGGCTGGCGCGAAAGCGACAGCGATGGCGCGCGGGCCCTGGTGACCGCGTTTGTCGATGAACGATTGAAGGGTGGCGCGTCTGCAGATGATGGGTCCGGTCCGCTGTCCGCATCCTCAACGGCGGATTTCCGGGTGGCGTCGGCCGCAGGCAAGCGCCTGGCATCGCTGAATCCCGCGACCGGCGAGCTGCTCGGTCACGTCGCCATCGCCGGCCCGGAAGATATCGACGCAGCCGTGCTGGCCGCGCGCCAGGCGCAGCCATGCTGGGCGGCGACGAGCGCGGCGGAGCGCGCACGGATCCTGCGCCGCGCCGCCGGGATCCTGCGCGCGCGTAACGACGAGCTGGCGGCGCTCGAGACCCGCGACACCGGCAAGCCGATCCAGGAAACGCGCGTCGTGGATGTCGTCTCCGGTGCCGAATGCCTGGAGTATTTTGCATCCCTCGCGCAGAGCGCTGCCGGCGAGCACATCGACCTGGGTCCGCGGGCCTTCGGCTATACCCGCCGCGAGCCGCTCGGCGTGGTCGCCGGCATCGGGGCGTGGAATTATCCGCTGCAGATCGCCTGCTGGAAGGCGGCCCCTGCGCTCGCCTTCGGCAACGCGATGATATTCAAGCCCGCCGAGCTCACGCCATTGAGCGCGGTCCAGCTGCAGGAAATATTCCTGCAGGCCGGATTGCCGCCGGGGATTTTCCAGGTCGTGCAGGGTTACGCCGACACCGGGCGACTGCTGACCCGTCATCCTGACATTCGAAAGGTTTCGCTCACCGGCGAAGTGGGCACCGGCAAGGCCGTGATGCGGGATGCGTCGGCAACGCTCAAGAATGTGACCCTCGAGCTCGGCGGCAAGTCACCCCTGATCATCTTCGCCGATGCGCGGCTCGACCAGGCCGTGTCCGGCGCGCTGCTTGCCAATTTCTACTCCGCCGGTGAAGTGTGCTCCAACGCGACACGGGTATTCGTGCATCGCTCAATCAGGAAGGAATTCCTGCGCCGCCTGGTGGCCCGGGTCAGCGTCATGCGGATCGGCGATCCGCTGGACCCGGACACCCAGGTGGGCTCGTTGATCTCCGAGCAGCACCTGCAGAAAGTGCTGGCCTATATCGCCCGCGGGCGCGCCGAAGGCGCGCGCATCCTGGCCGGCGGCGAGCGACAGCTGCGGGGTTCGCTGGCCAAGGGTTTCTTCGTGGCCCCGACGGTGTTCGACCAGTGTCACGACCGGATGAGCATCGTTCGCGAAGAGATATTTGGCCCGGTCATGTCGGTGCTCGAATTCGACGATGAACAGGAGGTGATCGAGCGGGCCAACGCCACCGAGTTCGGTCTCGCGGCGGGGGTATTCACCAATGACCTCAGCCGGGCGCATCGCGTCATTGGGCAGCTGCAGGCCGGGACCTGCTGGATCAACCATTACAACGTCACCCCGATCGAACTGCCGTTCGGCGGCATCAAGATGTCGGGGCTGGGACGCGAGAACGGCCGCGCGGCGATGGAGCATTACACCCAGCTGAAGAGCGTCTACGTCGCGCAGGGCGATATCGACGCCCCGTACTGAAGGGCTGCGGCAATGACGGCGGAAGTCTTCGATTTCGTGATCGTCGGCGCGGGTTCCGCCGGATGCGTGCTGGCCGACCGGCTCACGGAGGATGGCAGGCACAACGTACTGCTGCTGGAATACGGCGGAACGGACCGGTCGGTCTTCGTGCAGATGCCCTCGGCGCTCGCCATCCCGATGGGCATGAAGAAATACAACTGGTTCTACTATACGGAACCGGAGCCGCACCTGGGCGGGCGGCGCATTCATACACCGCGCGGCAAGGTCCTGGGCGGTTCCTCGTCGATCAATGGCCTCGTATACGTGCGTGGAAATCCGCACGACTTCGATCGCTGGGAACAGGAAGGCGCCGCAGGATGGGGCTTCGCACAGGTGCTGCCGTACTTCCGGCGCGCCGAGACCCGTGCGGAAGGCGGCGATGAATATCGCGGTGACGAAGGCCCGCTGCAGACGCGCTATGGCACGCTGGCGAACCCGTTGCATGGCGCGTGGCTGCAGGCTGCGCAGCAAGCCGGATATCCGCACACGCCCGATATCAACGGCTTCCAGCAGGAGGGTTTCGGGCGGATGGACATGACAGTCGGCGCTGGCCGCCGTTCCAGCACCGCCAATGCCTATCTGCGGCCAGCCATGCGGCGGCGCAATCTCGCGGTACGCACGCACGCGCTGGCGACCTGCGTCGTATTCGACGGCAAACGCGCGATTGGCCTGCGGTATCGCAGGGGCGGCGCCTTGCAGACCGTGCGCGTGCGACGCGAGTTGCTGGTCTGCGGCGGGCCGATCAATTCACCGCAGTTGCTGAAGCTCTCCGGGCTCGGCCCGGCCACCGAGCTCGGCCAGCACGGTATTCCGGTCCTGCGCGACATGCCCGGCGTCGGCGAAAACCTGCAGGACCACCTGGAGTTCTATTTCCAGCTTGCCTGCAGGGAACCCATCACCCTCTACTCAGCCATGAATCCGCTAGCCAGGGCGCAGATCGGCGCGCGCTGGCTGCTGTGCAAGGACGGGCTCGGCGCGACCAACCACTTTGAAACCGGCGGATTCATCCGCAGCCGCGCGGGCGTGCGTTATCCCGACATTCAGTACCATTTTCTGCCGATGGCGGTCTCCTATGATGGCTCTTCACTGGCGCGGGAACACGGATTCCAGGCGCATGTCGGGCCGATGCGCTCGCAGAGCCGCGGCTGGGTACGCCTGGCGTCGGCCAGTCCGCTCGACCAGCCGAAGATCTGTTTCAACTACATGAGCCACGCTGATGACTGGGCGGACATGCGCGCCTGCGTGCGCCTGACGCGCGAAATCTTCGGGCAGCCGGCCTTCGACCGCTACCGCGGCCGCGAGATCCAGCCGGGTGCGGAGGTCCAGACCGACGAGCAGATCGACGCCTTCATCCGCGACAAGGTCGAAACCGCCTTCCACCCATCCTGCAGCTGCAGGATGGGCCGACGCGATGACCCGATGGCCGTCGTCGACGAACAGGCGCGCGTCATCGGTGTCGACGGCCTGCGCGTGGTCGATTCATCCATCATGCCGTCGATCACGACCGGAAACCTGAACGCGCCAACCATCATGCTGGCTGAAAAGGCCGCCGACCATATTCTGGGCAAGCCGATGCTGCCGGCCGCGATGGCGAGCTACTACGTGGCGCCTGATTGGCAGACTTCACAGAGATAGCGGGCCCGGTTCAGCAGCAGCCGCGGCGTGTCGGCGTCAGCCCGGCGCGGCGAAGTCCTGGGCAGCCTCCAGCAGCCAGCGCGAGACATAGTCTGAATAGGAGCGCCCGGTCTCGAGCCGGAACTTGGCCGTGCCCGTGCGCCAGAGGACGATCTCCG
>JAHFSF010000029.1 GCA_023265875.1 Gammaproteobacteria bacterium
ATGCGGCACTTGCGGCAGCTGTCGCGCGACTTGCCGAAGACTTGCCGGAGCCATTGCCTGCGGGATATGTGTCGGAATGGCGGCCGATGCTGCCGCCGTGGATCGCCGCGGCGACCGCAGCGCTCGCGCAGGGCGCAATGCTGATCGTCGACTATGGTTTGCCGCGCGCCCATTATTATCATCCCTCGCGCAACGGCGGCACGCTGTGCGGCTTCTACCGGCACCATCGGGTCGAAGATGTGTTCGCGCGGCCAGGCCTGCAGGACCTGACGGCGTGGGTGGATTTCTCGGCGGTTGCGCAGGCGGCCGCAGCCTGCGGCCTCGAGCCCGCGGGATTCGCGACTCAGGCGCATTTCCTCGTTTCGCTCGGCATCGACCGGGAACTTGCCGCGGCACTCGAGGGCACCGGCTCGCGCGAGCAAGTCGTGCTCGCCCGGGGCGCCTCGACGCTGTTGCTGCCCGGCGAAATGGGCGAGCGCTTCAAGGTCATGGCCCTCGCGCGCGATCTGGCTGGTCCCTTCACCGGTTTCAGTTTCCGCGACCTTTCCGCGAGCCTGTAACATGCCCGGCACCATTGACGCGGGGGGCTGAGTGAATCCGATACATGCGATCGTGCTGGCCATCATCCAGGGGCTTTCCGAGTTCCTGCCGATCTCGAGTTCCGGTCACCTGATCCTGGCGCCTTATTTCCTCGACTGGCCCGACCAGGGCCTTGCTTTCGACGTCGCGGTTCATGTCGGCACGCTGGTCGGCCTCGTGGCCTATTTCCGGCGGCAGCTCCTGCGGATGGCGCGCGCCTGGTTCGCCTCGTTCACCGGTGGCGGGCTGACGCCGGATGGGCGGCTCGCCTGGTACGTCGTCCTCGGCACGGTCCCTGTCGG
Source organism: Gammaproteobacteria bacterium (assembly GCA_023265875.1). Classification (GTDB taxonomy): domain Bacteria; phylum Pseudomonadota; class Gammaproteobacteria; order Steroidobacterales; family Steroidobacteraceae; genus SCUD01. The sequence continues at coordinate 882 of JAHFSF010000029.1, forward strand.
CCTCGCCGGGATTGCTTTCAGCGGGTTCATCGAGCAGATGCTGCGCAAACCCCTGTTCGTCGCCGGCATGCTCGCCGGCTTCGGCATCCTGATGTGGGCGGCGGACCGCCTGGGCGCCGAGCGGCGCGACGAATACACGGTCGGCTGGCGCGATGCGCTGCTGATCGGCGGTGCGCAGGCACTCGCGCTGATGCCGGGCACCTCACGCTCGGGAGTGACGATGACAATGGCGCGCGTGCTCGGCCTCACGCGTTCGGCTGCGGCGCGATTCTCGTTCCTGCTGGCCGTGCCGGGCATTGCGATGGCGGGCGGCTTTGAACTGGAACAATTGCTGTCCGGGTCCGGCAATGGCGTGGACTGGGCGATGATGGGACTCGGCCTGGTCGTTGCGGCCGTGACCGGTTACCTGTGCATCCACGTGCTGCTCAGGGTCATCGAGCGCATCGGGCTCGCGCCCTTCGCGCTGTACCGATTGCTGGTCGCCGCGTTGATCGTGCTGGTGCAGGGCTGAGGACCGCCCTTATTTCGTGGCGCGCAGCGCCGCGAGCCGCCGCCGCCGCAACATCTTGCCGATTTCCTCGCCGCTGCGGCCTTCGCTGTCCTGTGCCGTAACCTTTACTGTCAGCGCGGTCGCCAGCGCGCGATCGAGGTGCCCGGCCTGCGGATAGGGGCGCTGACGCCGGCCACCACGGCCGCGATAATCGGCCTCGCAGGCGATCAACAGCTCGCGGAACCGCTCGGGCCGGCGCATCGCATCGCAGGCCTCGAGCAGTTCGAGCGTGGTCCGCGGCCGCAATTCCAGCGCGCGGTGCGCAAGCCCGTGCCAGAGCGATGCGAGTTCCGCGAGCTCGCGATAATCGGTGGGCACGCGCAGCCGCCCGGCGACCTCCTGCACGAGCACCACGCCGCGCTGTTCGTGACCCCGGTGGGTTGGCCACTGCGAGCGGGGCGTGCGGCCCTTGCCGAGGTCGTGCATCAGCGCCGCGAAGCGGATGCGCGGCTCCGCCGTCAGGTCCGCTGCTGCCTGCAGCACCAGTTCCATGTGCAGTCCCGTGTCGATTTCGGGGTGCCATTTCCCGGGCTGCGGCACGCCGTACAATGCATCGATCTCCGGCAGGATGCGCGCGAGCGCACCGCATTCACGCAGCAGCCGCAGCCAGGCCTCGGGCGCGGGCTCGGCCAGCGCCCGGTCGGTTTCCTGCCAGACACGCTCCGGCACCAGCGCGTCAGCCTCGCCCGCGGCGACCATCGAGCGCATCCGCGCCAGGGTTTCCGGGGCGACACTGAATCCGAGCGGCTGGAACCGTGCCATGAAGCGGGCAATCCTGAGGATGCGCACGGGATCCTCGTTGAACGCTTCCGAGACGTGGCGCAGCACGCGCGCCTCGAGATCACGCGCGCCTCCGCAGGGGTCGACCAGGCTGCCGTCGGGTGCGCGGGCAATGGCATTGATGGTCAGGTCGCGCCGGCGCAGGTCGTCCTCGAGCGTGACATCCGGCGAGAACCGCAACTCGAATCCATGGTAGCCGCGCGCGGTCTTGCGCTCGGTGCGCGCCAGCGCATATTCCTCGCCGGTCGCGGGATGCAGGAAAACGGGGAAATCGCGGCCAACCTGCCGGTAGCCCGCGTCCAGCATTGCCTGTGGCGTCGCGCCCACGACGACCCAGTCGCGCTCGCGCACCGGCTGGCCGAGCAGCTCGTCACGAACCGCACCGCCGACCAGATAGACTTCCATTTCGCCATGTTACCCGATGCCCTGCGGCGGCTGATTACGCACCTTGCGCTCGTCGTGGCAGCGCTCGCGCAACCGGGCTGCTACTACGCGCATCTGGCTGCGGGCCAGCTCGAGATGAGCCGGAGCAAGGTACCGATCTCGCAGTTGATCGCGCGCGCGGACACCGAGGCGACACTGCGCGTTCAGCTCGGCTATGCAAGCCGCGCGCGCGAGTTCGCGGTCACGGGCCTCGGATTGCCGGACAACGGCAGCTATCGGAGCTATGCGGACCTGGGGCGCCCCTATGCGACCTGGAATCTCTTCGCGGCGCCGGAATTCTCGGTCAGGGCGCGGCACTGGTGTTTCCCCATCGCCGGCTGCGTCAGCTATCGCGGTTATTTCGACGAGCAACGCGCCAACCGCGTGGCCGCGCGCCTGGCGAGCCGCGGCAACGACGTCTATGTCGGTCCGTCCCTCGCCTATTCAACGCTCGGGCACCTGCAGGATCCGGTGCTGAACACGATGCTGCACTACGGCGATGCTGAACTTGCCGCGCTGATTTTCCACGAGCTGGCCCACCAGGCGGCCTACATTCCCGGTGACGCCGATTTCAACGAGGCCTTTGCGACCGTGGTCGAGTTCGAGGGTGCGCGGCGCTGGCTTACGCAGCTCGGTCGGGACGACGAGCTCGCGACATTCGTGGACTTACGCCGCTGGCAGCAGGAAATCGCGGCACTGATGATCGCGAGCCGGGAACGGCTGGCCGCGCTCTATGCGCGCGCTGCGCCGGCCCCGGAACTGCGTGCCGGCAAGGCCGCGGAGTTCGCGCAGCTGCGCGAATCGCTGGCGGCAGCAGGCATGGCGCCCGCAGGAGAACTCAACAATGCCCGCCTGGCCGCCGTCGCCACCTATGAACGCTGTGTACCCGCGCTGACCGAACTGCTGGCTGCGCATGACAATGACCTGCCGTCCTACTACGCCGCAATTCGTTCACTCACCCACGACGCTGCAGCCCGCTCGAAGCTCTGCCCGCGCCCCTGATTCCTTCGCAACATTTCTGCGCCGCGGGCGAGATGACTGCGGTGCCACGCGCCGCGATCGGGATCCGGCGCAGATCGCGTATTTGGGCCGCTGGCGGGTGGGCCGCTTCAGGACCGCTGTGAATCCATCCCTGGACGCTTCGGGCTCGCCATCCCTGGCTCGCACGATCCTGAAGCGGCTCATCCGCCACCACCCCGGTCGCGGCGCGTGGTACCAGCGGATCGCGCCGACCAGCGGCCCGGTCAATCAGCGGTTGGCGCTTTGCCGGTACCGGAAGCGATGTGCGGCGCCGCCCGCGTTGCCGAGATACCGCGGCAGGATCGCCCCCAGCGGCTGCGGGTGGATACCGAGTCGTGCGAGGCCGTTTTCCGTGCACACGCTGTCCACCATCAGGGAACGGAAGTTATCGGTCGAGAATGGCTTGCCGGGCACGAAGTCGCAGACCGCCGCCTGGGCGCGGGCAGCCCAGTCGGGCAGGCCAATGATGGCGCGCCGCAATCCGAGTTCGTCGCGCACGCGGCCGACGATCTCGCGCAGCGTCAGCTGCTCGGGTCCGCAAAGCTGGTAGCACTCGCCGGCCGTCGCATCGTCGGTGAGAGCCCGCGACATGGCCTCGACGACGTCCTCGATCCAGACCGGCGCCAGCCGCGCGCCGGGACGCGCCAGCGGCAGGCAGAACGGGATTATCCGCAACAGGGACTCGAACCGGTTCAGGAAATCGTCGCCCGGGCCGAAGATCACCGACGGCCGGAAAATCGTCCAGCGCAAGCCGGGGCCGGCTTCCTCGCGGATGATCCGCTCGGCCATGCCCTTGCTCCGCAGGTAGTGGCTCGCGCCGTGGTCCGCATCCGCATTGAGTGCGCTCATCTGCAGCAGCCGGTCAACGCCGGCGTGCCGGCAGGCTCCGACGAGCTTGCGCGCGAATTCGGCGTGCGCACGTCTGAAACCGCTGCCGTCGCGGCCGCGTTCATTCAGGATTCCGACCAGGTTGACGACTGCCTGCTGGCCGGCGCAGAGCCGGGCCAGCTGTTCAGGGTCGTGGACGTCCGCATCGACGAGGCGCAGCGACGGGACCATTGCCAGGTGCCGGGCCCGCGCGGCGTCCCGGGTCGGCACCGTCATTTCGATGCCCGACCTCGCCAGGGCGGCGCACAGCTGCGTGCCGACAAAGCCCGAGCCGCCGAGCACGCAGACCGTTTGCGCAGTCATGGCCCGATTATACGGGCATCAAGCGTCCTGCTCAGCGCAGCGGCAGGATCAGCGTCTGGTTGCCGCGCTGCAGCTGGATCAACATCGAGGCCTGGTCCTTGGTGACTTCGCGCAGCTGCGCGAGGCTCGAAATACGGCTGCGGTTGACCGCGACGATCCGGTCGCCGGTGCGCAGACCCGACTGTTCCGCCGGGCTGCCCTGCTGGACGCTGCGGATGATCACGCCGCCGCCCGACCCTTCCGGCGCCTCGGCGAGGTCGGCTCCGGCGAGGGCCGGGTGGACCGCCGCTGCGTCGGCAAGCTGTGCGACTTCACGCAGTACGGCCGTCAAGTGCCGTGGCTTGCCCTCCCTGAGCAGGCTGATCTCGACTGAGGTTCCGACCTGCAGCATGCCGATCGCATTGCGCAGTTCTGCGGCCCCCTTGACCGGCTGGCCGTGTACCGCCGTGATGACGTCGCCAGCCTCGATGCCGGCCCGGGCCGCCGCCGAGCCTTCCGTAACCTGCGAAACCAGCGCGCCCTGGACATCGTCCGCGAGCCCCAGGCTCCTGCGATAGTCCGGCGTCAGGCTCAGCACCGATACGCCGAGCTGACCGCGGTTGACTTCGCCATGCTGGATCAGCTGGTCCATCACCGAACGGACCATGTTCGACGGAATCGCGAAACCGATCCCGATATTGCCGCCGGAACCCGACAGGATCACCGAATTGATGCCGACCAGTTCGCCGTCCAGGCTGACGAGTGCGCCACCGGAATTGCCGGGATTGATCGCTGCGTCGGTCTGGATGAAATCCTCGTAATTGTCGCGGGTGATGCCGGAACGGCCGAGCGCGCTGACGATGCCCGACGTCACGCTGTGCTGCAGGCCGAAGGGGTTTCCAATCGCGATGACGAAATCGCCGACCTCGAGCTTTGAAGAGTCTGCAAGATGAATCTCCGCGGGCAGCTTGCCGTCCTTGATCCTGAGCACCGCGACATCCGAGCGCGCATCCGCGCCGACCACGTCGGCCTTCAGTTCGCGGCTGTCGACCAGCGTGATCGTGATCTCGGTGGCGTTCTCGACCACATGGGCATTGGTGACGATATATCCGCCTTTCGCGTCCACGATGACGCCGGAACCGGCGCTGCGGAATTCACGCTCGCGCGGCGCCGCGTCGGGCGGCAGGCCGAAGAAGCGGCGGAAGCCGGGGTCCTCGAAGAACGGGTTGCGCGGCGCGGCCACCGTGCCGCGCACGCCGATGTTGACGACGGCGGGCGCGACCTGCCTGATGACCGGCGCAAAGCTCGGCAAAGCCGAGTCCTTCTGGGCACTGGCGGCGGTTGTCAACAGCAGCGTGCAGGCGGCCGCGACGGCGGCCAGACAGTGTCTCATGCGGTTCGACCTCGGTGATGCGGGGTGTCTGACCGGGGCCGCCGGCCACAAGTTCCCGCTTGCGCGCGTGGCCGTTTTTCCCTTGTGCGAGCGCTCCGGTGCACAATCTGTGCGTATTTTGTGGCGAAATCGTGCATACAAGATGTTGTGTTGCGCTAAAAATCGGGCTTGACAAGCGGCCGGAAACCGGCGTGCCGGAAAGCGCCTGAACTGATAATTATAAGTCATTGAAATATAAGGCTGTTTATAGGGGTCACTTTTGGCCAAGGAAATCCTTGACACCAGACCGTCTACGAAAATAATTTAACAACCCTGACACAACATCTTGTGGTCGCCGGACCGGACACGGTGACCGTCGGCAAAAGCGTCAGGGAGCCAAGCGAAATCGCGGGTCGGTGACGGCGGCAAGCGCTCGCCGGGCCGCAATTTCTCCGGCTTCGGGGCAGGTCGCCGGTTGCATGGGAGCGTCGGGACAAAGATGAGCATCGCGGTGAAGATCGAGCCGAGGGACGTGGAGCAGATTGCGTTCCAGGAAGCTTCGCTCGACATCTGGGAACGGAAATACCGGCTGACGGCGAAAGACGGTACCCCGATCGACGAGACCATGGACGACACCTGGCGTCGCGTCGCGACGGCGCTCGCGGGTGTCGAGCAGGAGCCGGCGCGCGGGCTCTGGAGCGAGCGCTTCCTGTGGGCGCTGCGCAAGGGCGCAATTCCTGCCGGGCGCATCATGTCGAACGCCGGCGCGCTTGCGCACAAGCCGTTGACGTCGACGATCAACTGCACGGTGTCCGGCACGATCCGCGATTCAATGGACGACATCCTGAACAAGGTCCACGAAGCCGGCCTGACACTGAAGGCGGGCTGCGGCATCGGCTATGAGTTCTCGACGCTGCGGCCGCGCGGCGCCTACGTGTCGGGCGCCGGGGCGCATACATCGGGTCCGATGTCGTTCATGGACATCTACGATCGCATGTGTTTCACCGTTTCGTCTGCTGGCGGCCGCCGCGGCGCGCAGATGGGCACCTTCGATGTCGGCCACCCGGATGCGGTAGATTTCATTCGCGCGAAGCGGGAAAGCGGCCGGCTGCGGCAATTCAACCTGTCGCTGCTGGTGACGGACGAATTCATCGAGGCGGTGCGCGGCGACCACGAATGGCAGCTGGCTTTCCCGCTGCGGGCCGGCGAATACGACCCGGACGGGCACGATCTCGAGGACCGGCAGGCATTCGTATGGCGCGAGTGGCCCGATACCGAGGGTTATGTGACCAACGAGGATGGCCTGGTGGCCTGCAAAATCTACAAGAAACTGCAGGCGCGCCGGTTGTGGGACGTCATCATGACGTCCACCTACGATTTTGCCGAACCGGGTTTCGTGCTGATCGACCGCGTCAACGAGATGAACAACAACTGGTGGTGCGAAAACGTCCGCGCGACCAATCCCTGCGGCGAGCAACCCCTGCCGCCGTACGGATCCTGCCTGCTGGGCTCGGTGAACCTGACGCGCTTCGTGCGCCAGCCGTTCAGCGGCGAGGCGAAGTTCGACTGGGACGAATACCGTGAGGTGGTGCGCGTGTTCACGCGCATGCTCGACAATGTCGTCGAGATCAACGGCCTGCCGCTTGGCCGCCAGCGCGAGGAAATCGCGCGCAAGCGCCGCCACGGCATGGGTTTCCTCGGCCTCGGCTCGGCGATCACGATGCTCGGTATGAAATACGGCGCCGCCGAATCCGTGGCATTCACGGAAAATGTCGCGCGCGAGATGGCGATCGCCGGCTGGGAAGCGGGCCTCGCGCTGGCCCGCGAAAAAGGTCCCGCGCCGATCATGAACGAGGAGTTCACGGTCACGCGCACGATGCTGCGCCGGCGCCCCGAGATGGCGCGCGATGGCTGGAAAGCCGGTGACCGCGTGCCCGGCCGCGTGCTGCACGGCCGCTACAGCCGCTACATGCGGCGGCTCGCCGAGGTGGCGCCGGAACTCGTCAAGGATCTCGAGTCCGTCGGCGCGCGCTTCACGCATCATTCGTCCATCGCGCCGACCGGCACGATTTCGCTTTCGCTCGGGAACAATGCATCGAATGGCATCGAGCCGTCGTTCGCGCACCACTATTTCCGCAACGTGATCCGCGAGGGCAGGAAGTCCAAGGAGCGCGTCGACGTCTATTCCTTCGAGCTGCTTGCCTACCGCGAGCTGGTCAACCCGAATGCAATGCCGGCCGCGACCGCGGCCACCGAGAAACTGCCCGATTATTTCATCACGGCCGAGGACATAGGGCCGCGCGAGCACGTTGACATCCAGGCCGCAGCGCAGAAGTGGGTCGACTCCTCGATCTCGAAGACGGCGAATGTGCCGACCGATTTCCGCTTCGAGGACTTCAAGGACATCTACCTGTACGCCCATGAAAAGGGTCTGAAGGGCTGCACGACATTCCGCTTCAATCCCGAGGCCTTCCAGGGCGTGCTGGTCAAGGAAGACGACCTGAAGAACACGACCTACGTGTTCACGCTCGAGGACGGCACCGAGGTCGAGGCCAAGGGCGATGAAGAGATCGAGTACGACGGCGAGGTGCACACCGCGGCGAATCTGTTCGACGCGCTGAAAGAAGGTTATTACGGCAGGTTTTGAGCGCGGGCAAGGACCAGGATCATGAGCAGGATCAAGTTCGACCAGAAGATCATCAAGTATCGCGTGCAGAAGCCGGAGGCGGAAAAACCGGCTGCCAGCCTGCCGCGCGAGGGCAAGGCCCGCAAGGATGGCGGCGGCAAGGTCGTGTGGATGCACGAGAAGCTCGAGCGTCCCGAGGTGCTGATCGGCTCGACCTACAAGATCAAGACGCCGGTTTCCGATCACGCGATGTACCTGACGATCAACGACATCGTGCTGAACGAGGGAACCGAGCACGAGCATCGCCGGCCATTCGAGATCTTCATCAACTCGAAGAATCTCGACCATTTCCAGTGGATCGTCGCGCTTACCCGCATCATTTCGGCCGTGTTCAGGAAGGGCGGCGACGTGGCGTTCCTGACCGAGGAGTTGAAGGCGGTGTTCGATCCCCGCGGCGGATACTGGCAACCCGGCGGCAAGTTCATGCCGTCGATCGTCGCCGAGCTCGGCTATGTCGTGGAGCGGCACCTGCAGTCGATCGGCCTGATGGCGGTTCCGGAGATGGACGCGGCGCGCCGGCAGCTGATCGAGGACAAGCGCGGCGAGTGGGAGCAGCGCAACCGCCAGCAGGATGCATTCGCCAACAGCAGCTACCCGGAGGGCGCACAGCTTTGCGTCAGGTGTCACACCGCGGCCGTCGTCATGATGGATGGCTGCATGACCTGCCTGGCCTGCGGCGAGTCCAAGTGCGGCTAGGGCCGACGGTTTCGATCCACGCGCCTGCCGGGTCCCCGCCCGGCGGCCCCTGACAGCTGGGGCTCGCGCGTGCACTCCCAGGCGGCCTTCGGGCCGCCTTTTTTCCCGGGCCGCGGCGCATGGGCCCGACGCGGCTGATGCTGGCGCTGATGGCGGTGGCCTGCGCCGCCTGCGCCACGGAGCGGGCGTACCAGGGACCCGCGCTGCCGCGGAGTGAGCGCGCAATCGTGCGCGCTGACCCGGTGTTCTCCGGCAACCTGCCGGTGCAGTTGCGCCTGCGCAAGGCCGGCGACCACGACGTGCCGCTGCACGCAAGCGCCGTGGAACTGGCGCCAGGCCACCAGTGGCTGCTGGTGGATTGCCATATGCGGGAGAGCGGCGTGACGCGCCGCTTCGTGGTCGAGGCAGATCTCGAGGCAGGGGCCGAGTACCGCCTGGTGGCGCAGGCGACGGCGCGAAATTGTGACGCGGTCGAACTGGTGAGGCGCTGAAGGGCGGATGCCGGCCTGCGGCGCTATACTCTCGCGCCGAATGGGCCACCCACCGATCATTTCATTTCTGCTGACGACGCTGCTGGCGCTGCCTGCCGCTGCCGACTCGATTGCCGAGTACGCTGCGCCTGCCGGCGTGCTGCTGCCGGTCGATCACGTGATCGTCCACAAGGCGGCGCGACGCATGGAACTGCTGCGTGACGGCCGGACGATCGCGAGCTACCGGGTATCGCTCGGCTTGAATCCCAGCGGACACAAGCAGCGCGAGGGTGATTTCCGTACGCCGGAAGGAAGTTACCGGTTGACGAAGCGCAACGCGAGAAGCGAGTTCTTCCTTGCCGTGCAGGTTTCCTATCCGGAAGCCGGCGACATCGCAATGGCGCAGCGCAATGGCTGGTCGCCCGGCGGCCTGATCATGGTGCACGGTCTGCCGAACGCCCTGAAGTACCCGCGGGAGCGTTATCTCAACACTGACTGGACGGACGGCTGCATCGCCCTGTCAAACGAGGACATGCTCGATTTCTGGCTGTTGACCGGAGCGGACACGCCGATCGAGATCCAGCCGTGAGCGCTGACGCGGAACGGGGCCTGGCAGCCATCGTGCATGCGCGGGTCTCGCCGAAGGGGGCGCTCGAAAACCTGTCGCAGCAGGAGGTCGACAAGTTGCTGGACCGCGGCCAGGGGGGGCTGTATCCGCTGTTCCGGCGCTGTGCGCTCGCGGTGCTGAACTCGGGCACGATGATCGACGATGCCCGCCTGATATTCGACGCCTATCGCGACTTCGAGTTGCGCATCGTGCGCGAGCCCTGGGGCATCAAGCTCGAGATGCATCACGCGCCAGGCAGCGCATTCGTGGACGGCGAGATGATCCGCGGAGTCAAGGAACATCTGTTCGCCGTGCTGCGTGACATTGTCTACACGCACAATGAAATCGTCGCGCGCTTCGACCTCGATGACCCGGCGAGCGTGACGAACGCGATCTTCTGCATCCTGCGCAATGCGCGCCTGTTCGATTTCAAGGGCCGGCCCGACCTCGTCGTCTGCTGGGGCGGTCATTCGATCCCGCGCGAGGAGTACGACTACACCAAGCAGGTCGGCTACGAACTGGGCCTGCGGGGCCTGTCGGTCTGCACCGGCTGCGGACCGGGCGCGATGAAAGGTCCGATGAAGGGCGCGGCGATCGGCCACTCGAAGCAACGCATCCGCGACGGGCGCTATGTCGGCGTCACCGAGCCTGGAATCATCGCCGCCGAGCCGCCGAACCCGATCGTCAACCAGCTGGTGATCCTGCCGGACATCGAGAAGCGCCTGGAGGCGTTCGTGCGCCTCGGCCACGGCATCATCGTGTTCCCCGGCGGCGTCGGCACGGCCGAGGAAATCCTTTACCTGCTGGGCATCCTGCTTGCCCCGGAAAACGCGGATCAGGCGCTGCCGCTCGTGTTCACGGGCCCCAGCGAAAGCGCGGCCTATTTCACCCAGCTCGACCGGTTCATCGCGCTGGCGCTCGGCCCCGAGGCGCAGAAGCGCTACCGGATCATCATCGACGACGCGGCGGAAGTCGCGCGCGAGATGCGGCGCGGTTTCGACATCGTGCGCCGCTCCCGGCGCCGCGGCGGCGATGCCTACAACTTCAACTGGCTGCTGCGGATACCGTCGGCATTCCAGCAGCCATTCGGCGTCAGCCACGATTCGATGTCGGGACTGCCGCTTTCGATGGACCTGCCGGCGCACGAACGCGCGGCAAACCTGCGCCGCGCCTTCTCGGGAATCGTCGCCGGCAACGTGAAGGAAAACGGCATCCGGCTGATCGAGGAGCAGGGGCCGTTCCTGATCCATGCCGACCGGCAGATCGCGAAGCCGCTCGACGAACTGCTGCGGGCCTTCGTCGCCCAACGGCGCATGAAACTGGTCGGGGAATACCGCCCGAGTTATCGAATCGCCTGAGCAGCGCGCAGCGCGGAGTCTTTCGACCCGCGAGCTGTGACCCAGTTCCTGTTTCGATCCCGACGCCGCGCGTAACTTGCGTCGCATGGCGTGTCGTCAGGCTCTCGAAACGTGAGCGATATCAAGTTTTCCGCGGGTGCAACGGACGGCCGTGCGGGCGTCGATGGCGCGCCGCGCGCGCCCCGGCGCAACGGCCCCGTCAGCCGCCACGGCGCCATCTCGCGCCACCTGACTAAGTATTCGACTTACAAGTTGTGGGCCGACAAGGTCCGCACGACCTGGCGCAGCGAGAGTGGCGAAGGGCCGCTCGAGCCTGCGCCTGGCACGGCGCGGCGCTGAGCGCGCCACGCCGCCGGCCATGGAACGACTGCTGCAATTGATCGACGAACTGGACGACCTGGTTTGCGTGCTGCGCCACCGGCTGCGGCTGTGGCCGGCCGGGCGGGCCAGCGGCCGCGGCTGATCCGGCTGCGGGCGACAATCGCCCGCCCTTGAATCCTGCTGTCCGTGCCACCATTGGCGCACCCTGAGCGCGAGGAGGGTGCCGATGAGCACGCACGCAACCGAGACCCGCGGGTTCCAGGCCGAAGTCAGCCGGCTGCTGCAGCTGGTGATCCATTCCATGTACAGCCACCGCGAGATATTCCTGCGGGAGCTGATCTCGAATGCCTCCGATGCCTGCGACCGGCTGCGATTCGCGGCGCTCGCCGATCCCGCACTCACGGCCGGTGGCGGGGCCCATGAGATCCGGGTCGATTTCGATTCGAAGGCGCGTACGCTGACCGTCGCGGACACCGGTATCGGCATGACGCGCGACGAAGCGGCCTCGCACCTTGGCACCATCGCGAAATCGGGCACCGCGGAGTTCTTTGCGCGCCTGACCGGCGACGAGCAGAAGGACAGCCAGCTGATCGGGCAGTTCGGGGTCGGTTTCTACTCGGCATTCATCGTTGCCGACCGGGTCGAGGTGCGTTCCCGGCACGCCGGCAGCCCGGCGGAAGAGGCCGTCTGCTGGAGCTCGGCCGGCACCGGGGAGTACACGCTCGAGACGATCACCCGCCCGGCACGCGGCACCGAGGTCACCCTGCACCTGAAGGAGGACGCCGCCGAGTTCACGGATCCGTTCCGGTTGCGCGCGCTGATCCGTCGGTATTCCGATCACATTGCATTCCCGGTGCTGCTGCGTCCGGACGGCGGCAAGGGAGAGTACGACCGCGTCAACCAGGCCCAGGCGCTGTGGACGAGGCCGCGTCAGGAACTCACGGACGATGACTACCGGCAGTTCTACCGCCATGTATCGCATGATTCCGGCGAGCCGCTGACCTGGAGCCACAACCAGGTCGAGGGCCGGCGCGAATACACGACGCTGTTGTACGTGCCGGCGGTGGCGCCATTCGACCTCTATAACCGCGATTCACCGCGCGGCCTGAAGCTTTATGTCCGGCGCGTATTCATCCTGGACGACGCCGAGCAGTTCCTGCCGCTGTACCTGCGCTTCGTCAAGGGTGTCGTGGACTCTTCCGACCTGCCGCTGAACGTGTCACGTGAGACGCTGCAGCAGGACGCCGAGGTCCAGGCGATCAGGAGCGCCATTGCGCGCCGCGTGCTCGAAATGCTCACGCGCCTCGCCGTCGAGGAACCGGACAGGTACCGGACATTCTGGCAGGAATTCGGCAACGTGCTGAAGGAAGGCATCATCGAGGATCCCGCCAACCGGGAACGCATCCTGCCATTGCTGCGGTTTGCGTCGACGGCCGACGACGGGAGCGGGCAGGCCTGCGCGGCCGCGGACTACATCGCGCGCATGCGGCCGGGCCAGCAGCACGTTTACTACCTACTTTCCGACAGCGCAGCCGCGGCCCGGAGCAGCCCGCAGCTCGAAGGCCTGCGCGCGCGGGGCGTCGAAGTGCTGCTGCTCGCGGATCGCATCGATCCGTGGTTCGTGTCCCACGTCGACGAAATCGACGGGCGCCCGCTGCGCGACGTTGCGAGCGGGGAACTCGAGCCAGGCGATCTGCCGCCCCCCGCCGAGGGCATGCCCGCGGCGCTGGATGAAATGCCGGGACTGTGCGAGCGGATTGCCGCGAGGCTCGGCGCCCGCGTTGCCGGCGTGCGAACGAGCGCGCGCCTCGCGCAGTCCGCTGCATGCCTGGTTCGCGATGCGGCGGACCCCGGGCCGCAGATGCGCCGCCTGCTCGAGACGGTGGGACACAAGCTGCCGGTCGCGAAGCCCTGGCTGGAACTGAACCCCGCGCATCCGCTGGTGACGCGTCTGAACCTGCTGCCCGATGGCGAGGCCTTCGAGTCGCTGGCGACCCTGCTTGCGGACCAGGCGCTGATCGCCGAGGGCGGGACGCTGGCCGATCCCGCCGCATTCATCGGCCGGCTCAACGACTGGCTGCTCGGAAAATACTGACCTCGTCGGCGCCTGCGCGGACGACGGCAAAGCTGCTATCTTTCATGGCATGAGCGGTCGCAAGCCGACGGATGAAGAATTGCGGGCGCGGCTCACGCCCGAGCAGTATCAGGTGACCCGGCAGCGGGGCACGGAACCTGCGTTTACGGGCGGGTATTACCACAGCAAGGACACGGGAATGTACCTGTGCGTCTGTTGTGGAGAGGGCCTGTTCTCGTCCGGCACCAAGTACGACTCGGGTTCCGGCTGGCCGTCGTTCTGGCAGCCGGTTGCCGCGGGCAAGGTCGAGAGCCGGCGCGACGCATCACATGGCATGATCCGCACGGAAGTGCGCTGCGGAAATTGTGGCGCCCATCTCGGCCACCTGTTCGACGACGGGCCGCAGCCCACCGGGCAGCGCTATTGCATCAATTCAGCCGCGCTCGACTTCAGGCCGAAACCCGAACGGCGATGACGCCGCTTCGCGCCGCTCTGGTGGCGGGTGTGTTGCAGGGCTGCGCGCTGCTGGCTCTTGCGCAGGAAACCCCGGTGACGCCCGCGCCCCAGCAGCCCGCAGAAGAGCCGTTGGTCATCAAGGACCTCGTCGCCGGCATTGGCGACGCAGCATTGCCGGGCATGACCGTCGTCGTGCATTACACAGGCTGGCTGTACGACGCACAGGCCAAAGACCACCTGGGCCGCAAGTTCGACAGCTCACGCGATCGCGGGCAGCCGTTCTCTTTCCCGCTCAGCGTCGGACACGTGATCAGGGGCTGGGACCGCGGCATCGTCGGCATGCGGATCGGAGGCACGCGCCGCCTCGTCATCCCGCCCGCCCTCGGTTACGGCGCGCGCTCGATGGGCAATGGATTGATCCCGCCCGGCTCGACGCTGATTTTCGATGTCGAGTTGCTGGCGATCGAGCAAGAATTCGGTGCGCCACCGGCGCAGTGATGACAAGGCATGCGCCGGTTGTGGAAAAACATGCCATCGGCGGACCGGCCGGCCCGATCGAGGCGCTCATCGAGCGGCCGCCTGACGCGACACCGGGCATCATCGCCGTTTGCTGTCACCCGCATCCGTTGTTCGGCGGCACGATGCAGAACAAGGTCGTGCACACGCTCGCGCGCGCGGCGCAGGACCACGGGATCACGACGATCCGCTTCAACTTCAGGGGCGTCGGCGGCAGCGGCGGCACCTATGACAATGGCGTCGGGGAATCCGCCGACGCGGCCGCCGTCGCCGATTGGGGCCGGCGCGAACTGGGTGCCCCGCGCCTGCTGGCCTCCGGTTTTTCTTTTGGCAGCTATGTGGCGTTGCGCCTCGCGGTGCTGCGGGACGCGGAACTCCTGGTGACGGTCGCGCCACCGGTGCAGCGGTTTGATTTCGCGCGGCTCGCGATTCCGCGCTGCCCGTGGCTGGTCATGCAGGGCGACGCCGATGAACTGGTTGATCACGAGGCGGTTCAGGGCTGGACCCGGTCGCTGCAGCCGGCACCGGAGGTGCGGACCCTGCCGGGTGTCGATCACTTCTTCCACGGGCGCCTGACGGTCCTGCGCGCCCTGGTCGGCGAATGGCTGGGGCGGCAGCTGCAGGACCAGCCCTGAAAAACAAACGGGGCGGCCAGCGCCGCCCCGTCAATTCCATGGGTTTGAATCGACGGTTGGTGTCAGCCGACCATCTCGTTGAGGTTCTTGAGGGCGCGGATACGCACCTTCCTGGAGGCCGGCTTGGCCTTGATCATCATCTTTTCGCCGGTGAAGGGGTTAACGCCCTCGCGCGCCTTGGTGGCGGGCTTCTTCACGACGCGCATCTTGCAGATTCCCGGCAACGTGAACACGCCGGGTCCCTTCAGCGCCTTCTTCATGACGCCACCCAGCGCTTCGAGCACTGCACCGGCCTGCTTCTTGCTGAGATCGGTCTGGCCCGAGATTGCCGATACGATCTGCGACTTCGTCGGAGCCGCATTCTTCTTCGCCATTGAATTGTCTCCTGTGTTTTGGCAAAGGCGGGTGAGTCCCGCCCTGATCAGATGTCGGCGCGCACGATACCACGGAAAAACCCGCGGCATAAGTGGGTCGACAGCTATTTCGAGCGGTATTTTACGGCACGGCAAGCGTCGTTGGCTATCGCTCGATGTGAAATTCCCGGGTCCAGCGCGACACGATTTCCGGCGCGTCAACTGCGACGCGCGCCCGGATCTCGATCGTGATCGGTTCGCGATGACGCACCTTGACGGTCGCCAGATACGTGGGACCGCCGTCCTCGTCGATCCGCCGCAAGACCAGTGGCAGGCGTTCGCCGAGCAGGCTGACTGCCACGGCCTCGAGTTCCGCGGCGGCGATTCGTGGCGCCGCTCCGGCGCGATTCGGTACCAGCGCAATCGTCAGCAGAGCTAGATTGAGTCTCGGCAGAACGCCGTAACTGCCTGCAATCTCTGCAGGCAGGTCGGTGGTCAATGTCAGCGCGTAGTACAGCCGGACATCGCCCGCTGCGACGTAGCCAGGATCGGCATAGGGCCGGGCCCGGGCGGGCACCGCTGGGGGCTCGGGGCAGCCGGCAAGCAATAGCGCGCCAAGCACCGCGGCAGAGGCGCGCCGGACCACCTCAGGAACGGCTCGAGCCGGCCCTGCCGCAGGCAGCCGCCAGCAACAGCAGCCGCCGCTCGCAGGCGGTGTCCTGGACCGGGCGCTGGGACCAGGAATCTCCCATTCTCAGGTCATCAGGAACAGCAAGGCCCGCAACACGATGATTGCAACCAGCGGGGAGAAATCAAGCCCGCCCGCGGTCGGCAGCACGCGCCGCAGCGGGCGCAGCAGCGGCTCGCACAGCGACGCCAGCAGGCCGGTCACCGGGTTGTAAGTCCCGGGACCGACGAACGAAAGCAGTGCGTAGATGATCAGCGAGAAGATCAGCAGCCAGATCGTCGAGACCAGCAGCGAGCTCATGCCCGCGATCACCATTGGGGCAAAGGGAATCAGGGCGCCGGCCAGCAGCCTGAATACGATCAGCGTCTTGCCCAGCTGCACGGCCAGCAGTGCCACCAGCGAAGCGGTATCGACGCGGCCCATCGGCGGCAGGATCCGGCGCAGCGGCAGCACGAGCCAGTTGGTGAGCGAAAGGATCACCCGTGACAGCGGATTGCGGAAGTCCGCGCGGACCAGCTGCAACAGAAAGCGAAGCAGGAAGGCATAGACCGCGAGCGACAGGACCGAGTCGACGACGAAAATGATGGCGTCCCTCATGCGTGTCGATCTCCCGGATCCCCTGGCGGGTCGCCGCGATTGTAGTCCGCTTTGCCCGCAGGCCGCTCCCCGAACAGTGCGGTGCCGATGCGCACGAGAGTAGCGCCCTCGGCGATGGCTGACTCGAAATCGCCGCTCATGCCCATGGACAGCGTGTCGAGCCGGTGGCCCGTGGCGTTCAGCGACTCGAGCAGGTGTCGCAATTCACGAAACCAGTGGCGCTGCCGTTCACGATCGGTCTCTGCGGGTGGCAGCGACATCAGGCCGCGCAGCGACAGCCGTGGAAGCGAGGCCACTCGCCCTGCGAGATCGGGCAGCGCGCGTGGATCGACGCCCCCCTTCGCGGGCTCGCTGCCGAGTCGTACCTGGATGCAGACTGCAAGCGGCGCCAGCTGCGGCGGGCGCTGCGCCGACAGCCGCTCGGCGATCTTCAGGCGATCGACGGTGTGAACCCAG
>JAHFSF010000155.1 GCA_023265875.1 Gammaproteobacteria bacterium
AAACGGTGGCCGATCCCGCGGGAATCGATGTCATCGACGACGGACCCTGGTTCGGCGCAGGCCAGGGATTCATGGCCTATCCGATGTTGATTCAGCGCCTGGGCGGCCGGCTCACGGGCGTGGCGCAGGACCTGCTGCCGCGCGCGGGCGATATTGCGCGCATCGCGGCGGCGGATTTTATCGCGGGCCGGCAGGTCGAGGCGGCGCAGGCGTTGCCCGTCTATCTGCGCAATGAGGTCGTTCATCGGCGTTGAAGCCAGGGCTGTCATAATTCCTCAACAATGAATCGGCACGCTGACCGACTTCGCATGACGGAAACCAGGATCCTGGTCGTCGAGGATGAGCAGCCGATTCGCGACCTGATCGCTTTCGGGCTGCGCCGTGCCGGTTTTGACGTGGCGCTGGCCGCGGATTGCAAAGCGGCGCGCGTCTGCGTTGCCGACCACCGGCCAGGCCTGATGCTCGTCGACTGGATGCTACCGGACATGAGCGGCCTCGAGCTGACCCGCCAGCTTCGGAAGGATCCCGATACCCGTGATATCCCGATCATCATGCTGACAGCACGGGCGGGCGAGGCCGACAAGGTGACTGGCCTCGAGGGCGGCGCCGACGACTACATGACCAAGCCGTTTTCGCCGCGCGAGCTGATCGCGCGGATCCAGGCCGTGCTGCGGCGGACGGGAGCACTCGGTGAGCATGGCCGGATCGTCGTAGCGGGGCTCACGCTCGACCAGGTCGGGCACCGCGTGCTGGCCGCAGGACGGCCGGTCGATTTCGGGCCGACGGAATTCCGGCTGCTGTCCTTCCTGATGACTCACCCGGAGCGTGTCTACTCACGCAGTCAGCTGCTCAACCGGGTCTGGGGCGGCGACGTTGATGTCGAGGAGCGTACCGTGGATGTACACATCCGGCGGCTGCGCAAGGCGCTCGAGGCAAGCGGTTGCGATTGCCTGGTACAGACTGTACGAGGCGCCGGCTACCGTTTTTCGGCGCGGGTGGAGTGAGGGATGTCTCCGGCCTGGACATTTGCCCTTGCCCGTCTCGCTGGCGCGCTGCTACTCGCCGTGGCGCTGGGCCTGATCTTCGGCGAAATCAGACTGTGGCTGACGATCGTGCTGGGCGGCATGCTGACCTGGCAGCTGTTGAACCTGTTTCGCCTGCAACGCTGGCTGCGCCACCACTCGCAGGAAGACCCACCGGATCTTTCCGGGGTGTGGGGCGAGGTGGTGGCGCTCATTGGGCGCATTGACCGGCGCAAGCTCTACCACAAGCGACGCGTGATGCAGCTGCTCCGCGAATTCCGGCGCCTTAGCTCCGTCCTGCCGGATGGCGTCGTGTTGTTATCGTCAGGCAGGGAGATCATCTGGTTCAACCGCGCGGCGGCGCTGATGCTTGGCCTGCGGCGCAAGGCGGATCGCGGCATGCCGATTGAAAACCTGGTCCGCCAGCCGGAGTTCTCGCAGTACCTGAAAGATCCTGGCAGCGGGGCGGGCGTCGTGGTGCGGATGCGGGATGGCGAACGATCGCTGTCGCTCATTGTGATCCCGGCAGGCGAGCAGTTACTGATGCTTGCTCGCGACGTTACCCATGAGGCACGCGTGGAACAGATGCGCAAGGACTTCGTCGCCAACGCATCGCATGAACTGCGCTCGCCGCTGACCGTAATCGCGGGATATGTGGACCAGCTTGGCGACGAAAATAATCTTGGTTCGGAATGGCGTGAACCAGTCATCGACATGCGCCAGCAGACCGGGCGTATGCGCGAGATCGTGAATGACCTGCTGGAACTGTCGCGACTGGAGGTGAGTGCCGACGAGGCGCCGTTGCTGCCGGTCGACGTGCCGGGCCTGATCGATCAACTGGTCCGCGAGGCGAAGGCAGGCATCCCGGCGCCACCGCGATTCGAACTCGACCTGGATCGCGGTTGCCGCCTGATGGGCAGCGTACGTGAGATCCACTCGGTTGCTGCCAATCTGATCTCGAATGCCGTGAAATTCACGCCAGCTACCGGACTGATCACGGTGCGCTGGGCCCGCGACCAGGATGGCGCGCACCTGGCGGTCGCCGATACCGGCATCGGCATTGCACGCGAGCACCTGCCACGGCTGACGGAGCGGTTCTACCGCGTCGATCGCGCCCGGGCACGCGCGAGCGGCGGATCCGGGCTCGGCCTCGCAATCGTCAAGCATGCGTTGCAGAGGCACGGTGGCCGGCTCGAAGTCGAGAGTGTCGAGGACCAGGGTTCGACATTCACCGCGCATTTCCCGGCGCGGCGCCTGGCCATTGTCAGCGACGCGTCCGTTGTGTCGCGCGCTGACGCAATTCTGTAACAATTTCCCCCTACAGTACCGGCCGAAGCCAGGGCAGACGATGGACTGCGGGCGTGCAGTAGTTGGCAATTACTGGCAGGTACTGGAGGGTAATCGTGTACAGAAAGAGCTTGATAGCGGTGTTTGCAGTAGCTCTGGTCATCCCGGCGGCGCATGCGCAATCGGCGCGCGACTTCATCAACATCGTCGGGTCTTCGACGGTATTCCCCTTCACTTCGACGGTAGCAGAGCAATTCGGTCGCGCCAGCACATTCAAGACCCCAAAGGTCGAGAGCACAGGCACGGGGGGCGGTATGAAGCTGTTCTGTGCCGGCGTTGGTGTGCAGCACCCTGACATAACCAACGCTTCGCGCCGCATCAAGGCCACCGAACTGGCCGACTGCAGGAAGAACGGCGTCAATGACGTCATCGAGATCAAGATCGGCTTCGACGGAATCGTGCTGGCCAACGCCAAGGCTTCGCTGGTCTACCGCCTGACCCGCAAGGACATCTACATGGCACTGGCGAAGCAGGTGCCGGACCCGGCGACGCCGACCAAGCTGACCGCCAATCCGTACCGGTCTTGGAATGAAGTAAACGCGGCGTTGCCAGCGGTGCGCATCGAAGTACTCGGGCCGCCACCGACCTCCGGCACGCGGGATTCCTTCCTGGAGCAGGTCATGGAACCGGGCTGCACGACCACCGCGTGGCTTAAAGCGCTGAAGGACGTCGATGAGAAGCGCTACAAGCAGGTCTGCACGACGATCCGCGAAGATGGAGCATACATCGAGGCCGGCGAGAACGATAACCTGATCGTGCAGAAGCTGGCGGCGAATCCCACGGCAATGGGGATATTCGGCTACAGCTTCCTTGAGGAGAACCTCGACACGCTGCATGGCTCGACGGTTGAAGGCATAGCGCCCGAATTCGAGACGATTTCGTCAGGCCGGTATCCGATTTCGCGCGCGCTGTACATTTATGCGAAGAAAGCCCATGTCGGCGTCATTCCGGGCATGAAAGAATTCATCGCTGAGTACACCAGCGAGAAAGCCATTGGTGACGAAGGATACCTGGCTGACAAGGGCCTGGTCCCGGAGCCGAAGGCCGAGCGCGAGAAGATGCGGCGTGAAGCCATTGCGCTCACGACGTTGAAGGGTGTCTGAGGCTCCTGCCAACCTACATCCCAAGATCACTACCAGAAGGTCACCTATGCGTAACATCCTGACGGCGAGCGCCCTGGGCCTGGTCATGGCGGCTCCTGGCCTCGCGCTTGCGGCTACCCCGGAACAAAACGAAATCGCCGAACTCAGGCAGCTGATCACCAGCGCACTCGCCCGGATCGAACAGCTCGAGCAGGCAAATGCCGCGCTGAACCGGGCGCCGGCAACAACAGTGGCGGATCCGGCGGTCAAGCAACTCGAATCAAGGGTTGCAGCCGTCGAGGAATCGAATGACCGGCAGACGGACCAGCTCGCACAAGGACTCGCATCTTCGACCGCGATGGACTGGGTGCGAAATATCCGATGGAAAGGGGACTTCCGCTATCGGCACGAGCAATTCGACGTCGAAGGCACGACGTCCGACCGGGTCCGCCACCGTATCCGTGCGCGGCTCGGCATGGAGGCCAGGATCAGCGATCAGGTGCTGACCGGATTCGAGATTGCAACGGCCGACATCTTTGATCCGCGCTCGACCAATTCGACGCTGGATGATGCCAGCCGCCGCAAGGAAATCGGCCTCAATCTGGCATACGTCGACTGGAAGCCGCGGGATGGCGTGTTGTTGACGGCCGGTAAGCAGAAGCAGCCTTGGTTCAAGGCCGGTAACAGCCTGCTGCTTGACGGCGACGTCAATCCGGAAGGCATTTCCTTCCAGTACGGCGGCAAGACCGGACCATTCGCGCGCGTCTGGGGCTTCTGGCTCGACGAGTATTCGACGGCAGCCGATCAGAACCTGATCGGCGCGCAGCTAGGTTATGCCTTTAACGGCGGCCTGACGCTGGCGGCAGCGTACTGGGATTACGGTGCGATCCAGGATCAGCCGGTCCTGCCATTCGTCGGCGCACCGGCCGGCAACAGCAGTTACACGGCCGATTCGAGCTGCGCTGCCAGTCCGGCCGGGCTGACGCGCTGCTACACTTTCGATTACAACATCGTAGCGGTCGACGCGCAGTGGTCCGGCAAGGTGGGTGCCATGCCGCTCATGCTGTTCGGCGCTTACCTGGAGAACATGGATCCGGACACCCTGAACACCGGCTATGACCTGGGTTTCCTGGTCGGCAAGGCAGCGGATCCAGGCACCTGGGAATTCGGCGCCCTGTACCAGGACGTCGAGCGCGACGCGCAGTTCACGCTGTTCCTCGATTCGGATTTCGCCGACGGCGTGACCCAGGGAAGGGGCGTGCAGTTGCAGGGTGCCTGGGTGCCGCTCAAGAACATGACGATCAGGACCACGCTGTTCTTGAACGACCGCAATTACGACACGCCCTCAGAAGTGGACTACAAGCGGCTGCAGCTCGACCTGAACTTCAAGTTCTGATGGCCGGGCGGCTGGGCTATCATTCATATACACCGGCATTGACCGCTGGGAGTGCACGGCATGGAACCGGCTGATCTGGGCCAGCATATCTCGCGACGCTTCAACGAAGACATGGAGCGCATCCGCACGCGCGTGATGCAGATGGGCGGCTTCGTCGAGCAGCAGCTGCAGCAGGCGGTCGTTGCGCTCGTCGAGGGTGACAGCGAGCTCGGCGAGCAGATCGCGCGCGATGACTACAAGGTCAATCGGATGGAGGTCGAGATCGACGAGGAGTGCGGCCGCATCATCGCGACCCGACAACCGACCGCGTCCGACCTGCGTGTCATGGTCGCGATCATCAAGACCATCACGGACCTTGAGCGCATCGGCGACGAAGTCGAGAAGGTGGGCTTCAGGGCCGCCAAACTGGCCTCGATGGAGAAGCCGGCCGATCAATATCGTGAGATGCGCCACCTGGGCCGGCTGGTCACCGAAATGGTGCACGATGCATTGCATGCCTTCGCGCGCCTGGATGCGGACGAGGCCTTCGAGGTGGCGCGCCGGGACCGCAAGGTGGATGAGGAATACGAAGCCATCCAGCGCCAGAACATCACGTTCATGATGGAAGACCCGCGCTCGATCCGGCGCGCGCTGGAGGTGATGTGGGTGGTGCGTGCACTCGAGCGCATCGGTGATCACGCCAAGAATATCTGCGAGTACACGGTGTACATGGTGCACGGTAAAGACATCCGGCACCTGTCGCTGGACGACGCGGAACGCCAGATCCGTGACTCTGCGCGCGACCGCCAGGGCTGAGGATGCCATCCCGGCGGTTCGGAAAC
>JAHFSF010000156.1 GCA_023265875.1 Gammaproteobacteria bacterium
TTCGGATTTTGCGGATGGCCTGACCCAGGGCAGGGGCGTGGTGCTGACAGGTGCATGGGCGCCGGTGAAGAAGATGACCATCAAGACCACGTACTTCATGAATGACCGGAACTATGACACCCCGTCAGAAGTCGACTTCAAGCGTCTGCAGCTTGACCTGAACTTCAAGTTCTGATCACGATGCCGATCCATATAATGAAATCAGGTCGTCATCCAGCGGCTGACGCAGGGCTGCACGTGTCGCGGCGCTGCGGGAACTGGCTTGGATTCGGTGGCTGCGTGCTCGCGCTGGCCGTGGCGCTCTATTCGCAATACGGACTCGGTTTCCAGCCCTGCCACCTGTGCATATTCCAGCGTGTTACGGTCGCTGCGATGGCGCTCGCGTTCCTGCTGGCGGCGCTGAATTCGGCCGGGAAATTCCGTGGCGCGATCTATGCCGGGCTGATCGGGCTGGCGGGACTCGCGACGCTCGTGACATCGGGCCGCCATGTCTGGATCCAGATGCAGCCGCCGGGTTCGGTTCCGGCGTGCGGGGCGGATCTCGCCTTCATGCTCGATGTCTTCCCGTTGACCAAAGTGATCCTGAAAGTATTTCAGGCCGGGGGTGAGTGCGCGAAGATCGACTTCACGGTGCTCGGCCTGTCGATGCCGGCGTGGGTATTCGTCTTCGCGCTGGTGATGACCGCCGGTGGCGTGTGGCTCAACTTGCGAAGAGACGGCTGAGGATTCCTGCGTAGCAGCGCTTGAGCTGGTCGATGTCCTCGATCGGGCAGTATTCATCGATCATGTGGATGCTCTGGTTTACGACGCCAAGCTCGATGACCTGGGCGCCCGTCGGCGCGATGAAGCGCCCGTCCGAGGTGCCGCCACCGGTGGAAAGCGACGGCCGCCGACCCGTGACTTCCTGGACAACTGACACGGCAGCATCCGACAGGGCTCCAGGCCGCGTATAGAACGGCAGGCCCGCTTCGAACCACTCCAGCGTGTAGCGCACGCGGTGGAGGTCAAGGATCCCGGTGATCGTCTTCTTGAGGCTGTCCAACGACTGCGCCGGACACCAGCGCAGGTTGAACTGGGCCTGCAGTTCGCCGGGGATCATGTTCGGTGCGCCGGCCCCCGCGCTGATATCGCTGAATTGGAAGGTGGTGGGCTGGAAATGCTCGGAGCCCTGGTCCCAGCTGCGTGAAACAAGCTCGGCGAGTGCCGGCGCCAGGCCGTGAATCGGATTGTCGGCCCGTTCCGGGTAGGCCACGTGACCCTGGATTCCGTGCACGGTCAGCCGCCCCGAAAGTGAGCCGCGACGGCCGATGCGAATCGTGTCGCCGAAGCGTTCCTGGCTGGAAGGTTCTCCGATAAGGCAGTAGTCGATGCGCTCGCCGCGGGCCAGAAGCGCCTCCACCACGCGGCGCGTGCCATCGACCGACGGACCTTCCTCGTCGCTCGTGACGAGGAAGGCAAGGGTCCCCGCATACCGGGGATGGTGGCCTACGAACTCCTCGGCCGCCGTCAGCATGGCCGCAAGCCCGCTTTTCATGTCGGCGGTACCGCGTCCATACAACAGGCCATCGCGCACCACGGGCTGGAACGGATCCGAGCGCCATTTCTCCAGCGGGCCTGGCGGGACGACGTCGGTGTGGCCGGCAAAACAGAATAGTGGCCCGACCCCGGCACGGCGCACGGCCCAGAAATTGTCCACCTCGCCGAATCTCATGCGCTCGACGGAAAATCCCAACACCTGGAGCCGCGCAATCAGCAGTTCCTGGCAGCCGCCGTCGGCCGGGCTCACCGATCGGCGCGACACCAGCTGCATCGTCAGGTCCAGGGCGGACGACATCGAGTTTGGGATTCCCTGCCGTAGCCAGATCTGGGCGCGGACCTTTATACGGGGGCGACTCCGATCCGGCAAGACTCCCTTTGCAACAAATCTGTAACACCGGGGGCGTAGAAAGACCGGGGTTGCCCGTCACGGGCAGGGCCACGCGCGCCGTCACGATACTGCGGGAGGCGGATGCAGACCTCGACACTCTTGCTGGCGCTGCTGCTGCTGATGGCGCTTGCCTATCGGTTCGGTCGCGCGCGTTCCCTGCGTCTCGCCGGCGGCCCACGTGGCATCCGCCGGCTGCACTCGCTGCCGTCCTACTATGGTCTCCTGACGG
This sequence comes from Gammaproteobacteria bacterium, assembly GCA_023265875.1. Lineage (GTDB taxonomy): Bacteria > Pseudomonadota > Gammaproteobacteria > Steroidobacterales > Steroidobacteraceae > SCUD01. Next base: position 2,157 of record JAHFSF010000156.1, read on the forward strand.
CGATATGGTGCGGACTCCCGGCGCTCGTGGTTGTGCTCGGCTGGCAGGCGCTGGACGACCGGATCATTGCCGGCGACGTGGTCCGATCCATGCCGGGGGCGGTAATGGAACTCTCGCCGGGCGAGCTGTCCCTGGTCGTGAACGACGTGCGCAACGTCGTGGCAGGCAATGTGCCTGCAGCCTCCGTGTCGCCGGAAATCGCCGCGGCCGCCGAGCGCTGGCAGCGACTGGAATCACTCAGCCGGATAGGCGCCGCCGTGCTCGCGCTTTGCGTGGCGCTGGCGGGAGGCTGGATCACGCTGCTGCGGATCTCGCCGGCACTGCGCGCCCGCAATCGAGTCGAGCAGCTGATTCGCATTGCCCTGCTGAGCTGCTCGATGATCGCGATCCTGACGACAGTCGGAATCATCCTCTCGGTCCTTTACGAATCGGTGCAGTTCTTCCGGCTGGTTCCTGTCACCGAGTTCATCTTCGGCACGCAGTGGAGTCCCCAGCTTGCGATCCGCGCGGACCAGGTGGGTTCTTCAGGGGCCTTCGGGGCGGTGCCGCTGTTCGCGGGCACGCTGCTGATCTCCCTGATCGCCATGGGGATTTCGGTGCCGGTGGGCCTTTTTTCGGCCATTTACCTGTCTGAATACGCGAATCGCGGATTTCGCGCGATCACCAAGCCGGTCCTCGAAGTGCTGGCCGGGATACCGACGGTCGTCTATGGATTTTTCGCGGCATTGACGGTGGCGCCTTTGCTGCGAGTAACCGGCGAGCGATTCGGTCTCGATGTCGCGTCCGAGAGCGCGCTGGCAGCCGGCGTCGTCATGGGCATCATGATCATTCCATTCGTGTCCTCGCTTGCGGACGACATGATCACCGCTGTGCCACAGGCGTTGCGAGACGGCTCCTATGGCCTTGGCGCGACACGCTCGGAGACGATCCGCAAGGTCGTGTTGCCGGCAGCCCTGCCGGGCATCGTCGGTGGCGTGCTGCTCGCGGTGTCGCGCGCGATCGGCGAGACCATGATCGTCGTCATGGCAGCGGGGCTGTCGGCTAACCTCACGGCCAATCCGCTCGAGGCCGTCACGACCGTTACCGTCCAGATCGTGACGCTCCTGGTCGGCGACCAGGAATTCGACAGCCCGAAAACGCTGGCGGCATTTGCGCTCGGACTCATGCTGTTCCTGGTCACCTTGCTGCTGAATGTCATCGCCCTGCAGGTCGTGCGCCGCTACCGGGAACAATATGAATAACGTGGATCCGGAACTGGTTGCAAGGGAACAGGCGCAGGTCCGCGAGCGCGTCGAGCGTGGACTGCGCCGTCGCTATCGCGCCGAGCGACGCTTCAGGTTCTACGGCCTGCTCGCGGCGCTGTCGGGGATCCTGTTCGTCGGCTTCCTGTTCTTCTCCATCATCGGCACCGGATACACCGCATTCGCACAGACTTACATAAAGCTGAATATCTCGTTCGATCCGGAACTGATTGATCCAACTGGGAAAAGAAATGGCGCGATCCTCAGGGACGGCGATTTCAATGGCGTCGTCAAGAGATCGCTTCGCGCCCGGTTCCCGGGCGTCGCCGCGCGCAGCGAACTGCGGGAACTGTATGGCCTCGTCAGCGGCGGTGCGGCCTTCGAACTGCGCGACATGGTTCTTGCCGACCCCGCCCTGATTGGCAAGAGCCAGGAACTGTGGTTGCTTGCGTCCGACGACGTCGATCAACTCGTCAAGGGCAAGAACGACCGCGAGTTGTCCGCAGACCAGCGCGTGGTCTCGGACATGCAGTTCGCGTGGCTCGATGCGTTGGGTGCGGACCAGCGCGTTGAAAAACGCTTCAACTGGATCTTCTTCAACTCGGCGGACTCACGCGAGCCGGAGCAGGCGGGCGTGCTTGGCGCGCTGGTCGGCTCTTTCCTGACGCTGGCAGTCACGTTGTTTCTTTCGTTCCCGATTGGCGTTGCGGCTGCCGTGTACCTCGAAGAATTTGCCCCGGCCAACCGGCTGACCGACCTGATCGAGGTCAACATCAACAACCTGGCCGCGGTGCCGTCAATCGTGTTCGGTCTTCTGGGTCTCGCGGTGTTCATCAAGTTTTTTGGCGTGCCACGCTCGGCGCCCCTGGTCGGCGGCCTGGTGCTGACATTGATGACACTGCCGACGATCATCATCGCCAGTCGAGCGGCAATCAAGGCGGTGCCGCCTTCCATCCGCGATGCCGCGCTGGGAATCGGCGCGTCGCAGGTCCAGGTCGTCACGCATCACGTGTTGCCGCTCGCAATGCCGGGGATGCTGACCGGAGCGATCATCGGCATGGCGCGCGCATTGGGAGAAACAGCTCCGCTCCTGATGATCGGCATGGTCGCCTTCATTGCCGACGTTCCAGGCAGCTTCACGGACCCCGCCACAGTGCTGCCGGTGCAGATTTTCCTGTGGGCGGACAGCCCGGAACGCGCCTTTCTCGAGCGCACATCGGGCGCGATCATGGTGCTGCTTGCCTTCCTGCTGATCATGAATGCCGCCGCCGTGATCCTGCGCCAGAAATTCGAGCGACGCTGGTAGTCGCCAGCCACCGGGAGTGGACGACATGGCAATCGAATCGCATCAGTCAAGCCGCAGTGCAGTGCTCGAGGCTGCGACGGCTGCGAGCGGTCGCAATGAACCCACGGCCCGGCGAACGGTCGGTGACGTGACGACGCCAGATCCAGTCATGAGTTGCAGGCATGTCAACGTGCGCTATGGTGAAAAGCAGGCGATCAGGGACGTCAATCTTGACGTCGCGCACAATGAAGTGATCGCGATGATCGGACCTTCCGGCTGCGGCAAGAGCACATTCCTGCGCTGTCTGAACCGGCTGAATGACACGATTCCGACGGCGGTCGTGACCGGCACCATTACGCTCGATGGGCAGGACATCTACGACCGGCGCCAGGACGTTGTGCAACTGCGCGCGCGTGTCGGCATGGTATTCCAGAAGCCGAACCCGTTCCCGAAATCCGTCTACGAAAACGTGGCGTACGGTCCCCGCATTCATGGTCTTGCGGCGGATCGGACGCAACTGGACGAAATCGTGCAGACCAGCCTGCAGCGCGCCGGGCTGTGGGAGGAAGTCAAGGATCGGCTGGACGATCCCGGCACGGCGCTGTCCGGCGGGCAACAGCAACGCCTGTGCATCGCACGCACGATTGCCGTGAGCCCCGAGGTGATCCTGATGGACGAGCCCTGTTCGGCCCTCGATCCGATTGCGACGGCGCGGATCGAGGATCTCATCGACGAGCTCAGGCAGAACTACGCGATCGGCATCGTCACGCACTCGATGCAGCAGGCGGCGCGGGTGTCGCAGCGCACCGCGTATTTCCACCTCGGGGATCTTGTCGAAGTGGGGCCGACCGACGTGATCTTCACCAACCCGCGGCACCGGCTCACGGAAGATTACATCACGGGTCGATTCGGCTGACGGCGTCGTGATCGGCGCGCACTGGATCCGGGCGGGGGCCCCGCCCGGATACCGCCCGCG
>JAHFSF010000030.1 GCA_023265875.1 Gammaproteobacteria bacterium
CGATTTCCGACCGCACCGGCCCGCGCAAGCCCTGGCTCGCCGCCGTCGCATTGATCATGTCGGTCAGCTGCATGGCGCTGTGGTTCGCCATGCCCGGAGCCCGGGGCGGCTTGCCGATCGCTGCGATCCTGACGCTGGTCGTGATCCTCGCCACCTGCTTCCAGTTCACCGAGGTGTTCCACAACGCGATGCTGGCCTCGATCGCGCCGGCGGACCGGGTCGGGGGACTCTCCGGATTCGGGATCTCGACCGGCAATCTCGGCACCCTGACCGCGATGCTCGTGATGCTGTTTGGCGTCGCCTTGCCGGCCTCGGGTATCACGATCGGCGGCCTGCTGCCCGACAAGCCGCTGTTCGGGCTGGATCCGGCCATGCACGAGCACAGCCGCATCGCGGGTCCCGTGGCGGGCGTGTGGTTCCTGGTCTTCATCATTCCGTTGCTGTTGTGGACACCGGACCGGCCCGCCACCGGGGTTTCGGCGCGCCAGGCAGTGCGCGAAGGACTCGGGCAGCTGTGGCTCACGGTCAAGCGCGTGCGGCGCGTATCCAATGTCGCGCTGTACCTGCTCGCGCGCATGCTGTACACGGACGGCAAGGTGGCGATCCTCGCCTACTCCGGCATCTATGCCGCCGGCGTATTCGGCTGGGAACTGACCCAGTTGCTGTTGTTTGCCCTCGTGCTCGCGCCGTTCTCGATCTCGGGCGGTTTCATCGGCGGCTGGCTCGACAACAAGCTCGGCTCGAAAAAGGCAATCTTGATCAGCGTCGGCCTGAGCTGCCTCGGGATGGTGGGCGCAGTCTCCACCACGCCCGACCAGATCCTGTTCCTGCCCTACGACGGCTCGGCCGCGGAAGCGCTGTGGTCATTGCCGTATTTCCGGACCCTGCCGGAGGTCGTTTACGTGCTCGTCGTCATGACGCTGGCGATCACGATCACAGCCGCCTTCTGCACCAGCCGCACGATGATGACGCGCATCGCGCCGGTCTCGATGATGAATCAGTTCTTCGGCCTGTATGCGCTTTCCGGCACCGCCACGGCGTTCCTCGGCCATGCCCTCGTGGCGGCGTTTACCAGCGCATTCAGGAGCCAGCGCGCCGGCTTTGCTTCGCTGATCATCCTGCTGCTGGCGGGATTCACGCTGATGTTCCGGGTGCGGCAGGAGCGCGCGCCCGAAATTGCCTGACTTGCCCGAGCGGCACGATGAAAGAGGGCGGCCGATCGGCCGCCCTCATGACAGCAAGCGTTCGATTCGCCCTAGTTGGCGTGAATCTTGTACATCGTCGCATTGGCGACGTCGAAGCGCCTCACCAGCGGAGTGCCCTCAAAGGTGTCACTCAGGGTCTTGACGATTTCCGGATAGGCATTCAGGTCATACTTGCGTTCATCGGCTTCCGTGTCCCAGAAGCTGATCGCGACCGACTCGTTGCGTTCCTTGTCAAAGAACGAAACCTCGTCGCGGAATCCCGGCTGCTTCTTCAGCAAGGGGATGACCTTCTCCTCGAACTTGCGCGTCACCAGGTCAAACTTGCCTGGTTTCAGGTGCGTGGTGACTAGTCTTGCAAACATGGCTGTGTTCCTGATTGGCAATCCACCAACGACGCCGGGTCAACTCCCGGCGTTCCCGAGCGGGTGGCAGGTGCCACCCACGAACTAAAATTCGATCACCGCTGGTGCGGCTGCGCAATACGGAGTTGTACTGAGGACGCGGCGCTTGCCGCGCATTCAGCGGACATTCACCCGGATTCCAGGAAAATGCGAGATGCGGCCGTCCAGAGCAGTTTCGTGCCGGTAAGATATGTTTTCGTGGCTGCAGGAATGGTTGATTCAGTCAAGCGTCATCGGATCGAAAGGAGAATGAAATGAGTCGGGCAATACTGGTTGCGCTCGGGACATTGGCGGCGTCGCTGGCAACCGGCCCCGTCGCCGCTGCGGACGGCAAGGCGGTATACGACAAGTCCTGCGCGGGTTGCCATTCGGTCATGGCGCCGAAGAACGGCGACAAGGCCGCGTGGGCGCCGTTCATCAAGCAGGGTGCCGCACAGATGACGGCGACGATTCTGAAGGGCAAGGGAGCGATGCCGCCCAAGGGCGGCGCCGCCTCGGAAGCGGACATCCAGGCCGCGGTCGGTTACCTCATCAGCCAGCTGCAGTAGCAGCCGGGGCGGGTACCGCCCCGTTTTCCGGTCCGTCTTGATTTCTTGTTGAACGATCGTTTAACTTGTCGGTTGGCGCGCCCCTGCAGCGCCCGGCCAGACTTTCTTTCGGGTGGACCCATGTCGCAGCAAGTAGAGGAAAAACAGGAACTTGTGCTCGCCGACCTGGCGGACGACGAACTCGTCGAGCAGGTATTCGACGATCTTTACGACGGGCTGGCGGACGAGATCGCGGCAGCCACGCGGATCCTGCTCGCCCGCGGCTGGGAGGCCAAGCGCGTGCTCGACGAGGCGCTGGTCGGCGGCATGAACATCGTCGGCGTGGACTTCCGCGACGGCATCCTGTTTGTGCCCGAAGTGCTGCTGGCCGCCAATGCGATGAAGGCCGGCATGGCGATCCTGAAGCCGATCCTGGCCGAGACCGGCGCCGAGCCGATCGGCAAGATGGTCATCGGCACGGTCAAGGGCGACATCCACGACATCGGCAAGAACCTCGTCGGCATGATGATGGAGGGGGCCGGCTTCGAGGTGGTGGACCTGGGCATCAACACACACGCGGACGCATACATCGCGGCGCTGCGCGAGCACAAGCCGGAAATCCTCGGCATGTCGGCGCTACTGACCACGACGATGCCATACATGAAGGTCGTCATCGACACCTTGAAGGCACAGGGCCTGCGCGACGATTACATCGTGATGGTCGGCGGCGCGCCACTCAACGAGGAATTCGGCAAGGCCGTCGGCGCCGATGCCTATTGCCGCGACGCGGCGACAGCCGTGGAAGTCGCCAAGCGCCTCGTGCAGGAGCGGCGCGCGGCGCGCGCCTGACTCCTGCAAGCACGAGTGCGCCACGATGAATCCATCGGTGCTGATCATCGGCTGCGGAGCGCTTGGCTGGGAGCTCGCCGAGCTCGAGCGTCTGAACAACTGGTCGCACGTGACGCTGCGCTGCCTGCCGGCCGAGTTGCACAATCGTCCTGAGCGCATCGCGCCGGCGCTGCGCGCCGCCATCGAGAAGGGACGCGGCGAGTTCCAACACATCTTCGTCGCCTACGCCGACTGCGGCACCGGCGGCGCACTGGACCGCATGCTCGCCGAATATGGCATCGAGCGCCTGCCCGGCGCGCATTGCTACGAGTTCTACGCCGGCAGCAGCGCATTCAGCGCGCTCGCCGAGGCCGAGCCCGGCACTTTCTACCTCACCGATTTCCTGGTGCGGCATTTCGACCGGCTGGTCCGCAAGGGGCTTGGCCTCGACCGGCATCCCGAGTTGATGAGCACCTACTTCCGGAACTACCGGCGGCTGGTTTACCTGTCGCAGGCCGAAGATCCGGCGCTCGATGAGCGCGCCCGCGCGCACGCCGCCTGGCTTGGCCTCGAATACCGCCGGCAACACTGCGGATTTGCGCCCTTCAACCAGGCGGTCAGCGAGCGGATTATCCGATGGCTAAACTGATCAGCATCTTCTGGCGCGACATCCCGGCCCAGGTGATCGGCCGCATCGGCCGCACCAATATCAAGCGCGAACTGCCGCCGCGCTTCGCCAAGGCGATCGACCGCGCGGCCATGCGCGCCGGCCGCGGCTCGAGCGATGCCTACCTCGCGGACTGGCGCCGGGAATCCGAGGAAGTGACCGGCGACGTCGAACAACTCGTGGCCGAGCGCGCCGCGGCGCTCGAGAGCCGCTTTCCGGAAGAATTTCTTGAAACGGTGGTCAAGGCCGGTGGATTGATCGAGAAGACCAGGAGCCCAGAGAAGTGACCGACACGGTAATCAGCTCCCATCGCAAGTCCGTGACCATCGGCTTTGACCAGCCATTCGTCGTCATCGGCGAGCGCATCAACCCGACCGGACGCAAGCTGCTGGCGGAGCAGATGAAGGCCGGCGACTACAGCCGGGTGCAGCATGACGCGCTCGCGCAGGTCGCGGCCGGCGCGCAGATCCTCGACGTCAACGCCGGCATCCCGCTCGCCGATGAACCGCAGATCCTGGCCGACTGCATCCGGCTCCTGCAGTCGATCACCGACGTGCCGCTCTGCATCGACTCCTCCATCGTCGAGGCGCTCGAAGCCGGCCTCGCCGTGTACCAGGGCAAGGCGCTGCTGAACTCGGTCACCGGCGAGGAAGAGCGGCTGGAGCGCGTGCTGCCGCTCGTACGCAAGTACGGCTGCGCCGTGATCGCGATTTCCAATGACGAGACCGGCATCTCCGAGGACATCAATGTGCGCTTCAATGTCGCGCGCAGGATCCTGCAGCGCGCGCAGGACCACGGCATCCCGGCTGCCGATGTGATCGTGGACCCGCTGGTGATGCCGATCGGTGCCATCAACAGCGCCGGCCAGCAGGTCATGCAGCTGGTGCGCCGCCTGCGGGAGGAGCTTGGCGTCAACACGACCTGCGGGGCCTCGAATCTCAGCTTCGGCCTGCCGCATCGCAACGGGCTGAATTCCGCGTTCATCAGCATGGCGATCGCGAGCGGCATGACCTCCGCGATCACCAACCCGCTGCACCCCGAGCTGATGCAGGCCGTGCGCGGGGCCAACGTCATCATGGGCCATGACCCGCAGTGCGCCGCGTGGATGCGCAATTACCGCGAGCCGCCGCCGGAAGGCAGCGAGGCGCGCGGCCGGCGCAGCTCCCGGCGCAATCGCCCCGAGGGCGGGGCGGCCCCGACCGCATGAACGGCCGATGAGCAAGACTGCGCAAGATGAGCCGCTGGTCGTGTTCTCGCCTTCCGGGCGGCGCGGCCGGTTTCCGCGCGGCACTACCGTGCTGTCCGCGGCCCGCAGTCTCGGCGTGGACCTCGACTCGGTCTGCGGCGGGCGGGCGATCTGCGGCCGCTGCCAGGTGCAGGTCGTCGACGGCGAACTGGCGAAGCACGCCATCGTGTCACGGGCCACCAGCGTGTCGCCGGCGGGCCCCTCCGAGGAGCGGCTGAAGACGCGCATCGGAATCGGCGACGATCGCCGGCTCGGTTGCCAGGCGCGAATACTCACCGACGTCGCGATCGACGTGCCAGCCGACAGCCAGGTGCATCACCAGGTCGTGCGCAAGCCGTTCGAGGCGCACGACATCGAGATCAATCCCGTGATCCGGGCCTGTTTCGTCGAAGTGGCGCAACCCGACATGCAGGATCCCAGCGGCGACCTGCAGCGGCTGCTGGCGGCACTGCGGCAGGAATGGCAGCTCGACGGACTCGGCGTGACCCAGCCGGTCCTGCAGGGATTGCAGCGCACGCTGCGCGAGGGCAAGTGGCGCGTGACGGTCGCCGTGCGCGAGGAACGGGAAATCATCGCCGTGTGGCCGGGCTTCCGGGACCGGATCTACGGCGTCGCCGTCGACGTCGGTTCGACGACCATCGCCGCGCACCTGTGCGACCTGGCAAGCGGGGAAGTGCTCGCGAGCGCCGGCCGCATGAACCCGCAGATCCGCTTCGGCGAGGACCTGATGAGCCGGGTCTCGTACATCATGATGAATCCGGGCGGCGAGGCCGAACTCTCGCGCGTCGTGCGCGAGGCCATCAGCGAATTGATCGTCGAGGCTGCGGCAGCGGCGGGCATCGGCGCGGATGACGTGCTGGAAATGACGCTCGTCGGCAACCCCATCATGCACCACCTGGTGCTCGGCCTGAATCCGGTCGAGCTTGGCACCGCGCCCTTTGCGCTCGCGAGCGACGCCGCGATCAGCGCTCCGGCCGCGAGTCTCGGCATCACCATCAATGCCGGCGCCAGCGTCTATGCCCTGCCCTGCATCGCCGGCCATGTCGGCGCGGACGCCGCCGGTGTGCTGCTGGCCGAGGCGCCATGGGAGCGCGACGAAGTCTCGCTGATCGTGGATGTCGGCACCAACGCGGAACTCATCCTCGGCAACCGCCGGCGCCTGCTGGCTGCATCGAGCCCGACCGGCCCGGCCTTCGAGGGCGCGCAGATCAGCGCGGGCCAGCGCGCCGCGCCTGGAGCCATCGAACGCGTGCGCATCGACCGCGACACGCTCGAGCCGCGCTTCCGGATCATCGGCTGTGAGCTCTGGTCGGACGATCCGCGCTTCGCAGCCGAGATGCCGGGTTGCGGCGTCACCGGCATCTGCGGCTCCGGCATCATCGAGGCCATCGCTGAGATGTTCCTGTCGGGGATCGTCCTCACGGACGGCACGATCGCCGGCGCGCTCGCTGCACGCTCGAGCCGGATCGTCAGCGAGGACCGCACTTTCGCCTACCTGCTGCACGCCGGGCCGCCGGAGCTTCGCATCCGGCAGAATGACGTCCGCGCGATCCAGCTCGCTAAGGCGGCGCTCTACGCGGGCGCCAGGCTGCTGATGGACCGCTTCGGTGTCGAGCGCGTCGATCGCATTCGCCTGGCCGGCGCCTTCGGCGCGCACATCGACGTCAAGTACGCGATGACGCTCGGCATGATCCCGGATTGCCGGCTCGACCAGGTCTCGTCGGCCGGCAACGCGGCCGGCACCGGCGCGCGCATCGCGCTGCTGGATCGCGCCGCGCGGCCATTGATCGAGGAGCGCGTGCGGCAGGTCGAGAAGATCGAGACCGCCATCGAGCCGGATTTCCAGCGGCACTTCGTGGCGGCCATGGCCATTCCGCACGGCTCCGACGCGTTCACCGAACTGGCACGCGCGCTGGACCTGCCGGCGCCGCGTGCGGCCGGGCTGGCGCCCACCCGCCGCCGGACCAGGCGCTGATCGATGACGAAACGCGTGCGGGCACCGCTGTCGACCGTCGAACGCCAGGCGCTGGCGCACGCGGTGCAGCATACCTACATGGAGATCTTCCCGAGCCCGACCGTCGAGCAGCGGCTCCACGTGCTGGAGCCGAATTCGTTCGTGGCGGTCACCTGCTCGCCCGCCCACGGCGTCGATGTCACGCTGGACTTCACCGAGCGTCTGGTCCGGCGCGGTTTCCGGGTGGTCCCGCATATCGCGGCGAAGATGGTGCGCGACCACGGGCACCTGCAGGACATCATGCGCCGGCTTGCCGACCTGGGCGTCGAGATCATCTTTGTCCCCGGCGGCGACGCACCGCGGCCGCTCGGGCCTTATTCGACGGCGTTTCAGCTGCTGCGCGACATCGCGGGATTCGACCATCGGCTGCAGCACATCGGCGTCGCGTCCCACCCCGAGGGTCATCCCGCCGTCGACCCGGAAATCCTGCTGCAGGAACTGGCCGCGAAACAGCGTTATGCGACGTACCAGGTCACGCAGATGTGCTTCGATGCCGCGGCACTCGCCACCTGGCTCGGCATGATCCGCTCCCGTGGCATCACGCTGCCCGCATGGATCGGCCTGCCCGGCGTGTTCGACCGCAGCGCCCTGCTCGCGGCTTCGCTGCGCATCGGCGTCGGCGCTTCGCTGCGCATGTTGCGCGATCGCGGACGGATGGTGACGCGACTGTTCGGACCGAAGATCTATCGCCCGGATGCGTTCCTGTTTGACCTCGCTCCGCAGCTTGCGACACCGGAGCTGGGCATCGCCGGATTCCACATGTACTGCTTCAACCGGGTCGAGCAGTCGGAGAGCTGGCGCCGGCAATTCATCGCCAGCCTGCAGCAGGACGCCGACATGGCATCGCCATGACCCGGCGCAGTGGCAGGGAAAAACGCGTGGTGTCGGCGATCAGGCAGCTGCCATTCGCCCGATTGGCCAACCACTATGCGCCCATCGAGGTCCTGAGCGCCGACCACGTCGAGACGATCATCGATGCCGCCCTGAGCATCCTCGAGACCCGCGGCATGCGGTTCCTCGAGGACGGCAGCCGCAGGCTGCTGCGCGCGGCCGGTGCGGAATGCGACGAGGCGACCCGGATGATCCGCCTCGATCGCGGGCTGGTGCGGGAAAAACTCGCGCTGGCTCCCGCGCGGTTCACGCTGCGCGCCCGCAACCGCACCCGCGATCTTTGCATCGGCGGCAATGACCTCGTCTTCAGTTCAGTGGGCGGGCCGGCATTCTGCAGCGATCTCGGCCGCGGCCGGCGCCCCGGTACCCACGCGGAACTCTGCGACTTCCTGCGCCTGGTGCAGAGCCTGAATATCCTTCACCAGGAAGGCGGTGGTGCATTCGAGGCGATGGACCTGCCGCCACAGTCCCGGCACCTCGATCTCTACCTGGCGCAGCTGACGCTGCTCGACAAGAACTGCCAGGCCTATGCGCTCGGCCGGGAACGCACGGTTGACTGCATCGAGATGACCTGCATCGCACAGGGCGTCAGCCGCGAGGAACTCGCGCGGGACCCGGCCGTGATGGCCATCGTCAACACCAATTCGCCCATGCAGCTCGACATTCCGATGACCGAGGCCGTGCTGGAACTCGCCGCCAGCGGCCAGGTCTGCTGCATCACGCCCTTTACGCTCGCGGGTTCGATGAGTCCGGCGACGATCGCCGGCACCCTGGCACAACAGACCGCGGAGGTGCTGGCCGTCGCGACCCTCGCGCAGGTCGTGAAGCCCGGTGCCAGGCTCATCTACGGCTCTTTTGCCTCGAACGTGGACATGATGAGCGGCGCGCCGGCGCTCGGCACGCCGGAGTACGCCAAGGCCGCGCTTGCGAGTGGCCAGATCGCGCGCCGCCTCGGCCTGCCGTTGCGTTCGAGCAATACCACCTCGTCCAACTGCGTCGATGCCCAGTCGGCCTACGAGAGCGAGATGTCGCTGTGGGGCGCGATCATGGGACACGCCAATCTCGTCTATCACGCCGCCGGCTGGCTCGAGGGCGGCCTCACGGCGTCGTTTGAAAAGCTGATCGTCGACGCCGAGATGCTGCAGATGATGGCCGAGTTCCTGCGGCCCATCGAGGTCAATGACGACGAGCTCGCGCTCGACGCAATCTTCAGTGTCGAGCCCGGCGGCCACCACTTCGGCACGGCCCACACGCTCGCCCGGTACGAAACGGCGTTCTACATGCCAATGCTGTCCAGCCGCCAGAACTTCGAGTCCTGGCACGAAGCAGGCGGCCTGGACGCAGCCCGGCGCGCGAACGGCATCTGGAAGCAGTTGCTGGCCGAATACCAGCGGCCGCCGATCGATCCGTCCATCGAGGAGGCGCTCGCCGACTATGTGGCGCGCCGCAAGCGCGAGATTGGAGAGACTTCATGAGACCCACACTGAACATCCTGAGCGACGAGCTCATCGGCAGGATCCTGGCGGAGGCGAAGCGGATCATGGCCGAGGTCGGCATGGAAATCCGCGGCCCGCGGCTGCGCCAGCGCCTGCTCGATCACGGGCTGGAGACCGCGGATGGCGCCAGCCGGGTGCTGTTTCCCCCGGAGGTCGTCGAGCGCGCCATCGCGACCGCACCCGGGTCCTTCACGCTCTTTGATCGCGACGGCCGGCCGCATGCGGAGATTGGCGGCTACAACGTGCATTACGTGCCGGGCTCGAGCGGGCTCAAGATCATGGATCACCGCACCGGCGAGACACGGCTTGCCGACTCGACCGATTTCGTCGAGTACGCCCGGCTGTGCGACGGCCTGCAGCACATCGCCTACCTGGCGACCGCATTCTCGACCAACAAGGACATCGAGTCGCAGGTTTCCGACGCCTGGCGCCTGTACATGACGTTGACAAACTCGAAGAAGCCGGTGGTATCGGGCGCCTTCAGCGAGCACGGCGTGCCGCGCATGATCGAGATGATGCAACTCTTCCGCCGCGATCGCGCCGAACTCGTCGGCAAGCCGATGTCGATCTTTACGGTCACCGCGACCGGCAACTTCCGCTTTGGCGAGGATTCCTGCCAGAACCTGCTCGACTGTGTCGAGGCCGGCATCCCGGTCGAGATCGTCCCGGTCACGTTGATGGGACTGATTGCGCCGGTGACGCTGGTCGGCGCCCTCGTCTTTCACTGCGTGGACGTGCTGACCGGCATCACGATGGCGCAGATCGTCAAGCCCGGCGCGCCGGTGCTGTTCGGCGGCGCACCCGCCACCTTCCACATGAAGGCGGCCAGCGCGCCGATGGCTGCGATCGAGGCCCAGCACCTGAATGTCGGCTACGTCGCCATCGCGAAGTCGCTCGGGTTGCCGTCCCAGGCCTACATGGCGCTGAGCGACGGCAAGTTCCTCGATGCGCAGGCGGGCGCGGAGACGATGACGAGCGCGCTCTTGGCTGCGCTTGCCGGCGTCAACTCGGTGTCCGGTCCCGGCATGCTCGATTACGTGCTGACCTTCAGCCTGCCGAAACTCGTGTTCGACAACGAGGTCTGCGGCCAGTGCCTGCACTTCGTGCGCGAGATCCGCGTGCTCGAGGACCTGCCGGCCATGGGCCTGGTCGAGCACCTGCGGCAGAACGACCACCTGATCACGGCGCCGCACACCTTGAAGTACTGGCCGCAGGAGCTGTACCTGACCGACCCGGTCATCGACCGGGAAAACCGCGAGAACTGGGTCAAGACCGGATCGAAGGAGCTCTACCAGCGGGCCTGCGAACAGGTGGAGCGGCGCCTGGCGGCCTACGTGCCATTCGACACCGATGCCGCCGCCGATGCCGAGATGCGCCGGCTGATCATGGCGGGCCTGCGGGAGCAGACCGAGCTGCCGGTGTTGCCGCCACCACCCGAGCACACTGCCGCCGCGGTTGCAGGCGGCCGGCGCAGCCGGCCCGGGCGCCGGCGCGCCTGAGCGGCGATCGATCGCGGCGACCTGCGCGCGGTTCAGCTCCGGCCGACGAGCCAGCGATGCAGGCGCGCATCGTGCGTGCGGAAGTGGCCGGTGAACCACCGGGACAGCCGGTCGCCCAGCGCCTCCGGATCGTAGTCGAGCGGTGATTCGACGGTATCGATGATGTCCAGGATGTCGTCGAGCAGGCGCTCGTGGTCGTCCTTGTGCTCGGCGGCCGCGGCGTAGTGCAGCTGGTGCATGTCGCGCTCCTCGAGCGCGAAATGCAGGGCGATGCGCGCATGGATCTCGCCGAGCGCCGCGACGATCTGCGGCACGCCGGTGTCCGGGCCCAGGGATTCCAGCAGCGCATTGATCATCGAGACCAGCTCGCGATGCTCGTAATCCACGTCGGGCAGGCCAATCGTGAAATCCTCACGCCAGGCGATCAGGGTCATGGCATGTCCTCCACGCTCCGGGGCCCCATCAATGCCACGTGAAGCCCTCTCCCGAGCGAAACTCGATGACGAAGTTCTGCCCGGGCTCGAGGTCGATGGTGCCTGAGTGCACGTGGTCAAAACCGCTCGCACGGCCGCTGTCACGCATGCGCACGACGATCGACTGTGGCCCGGCCGGAATCCGGAATGTCCGGAACACCGTGGCGGCACCATCATTCCACAGACCCGATGGCTCGTGCGTGCCGCGATAGAGCAACTGGCCGTCGCGCTCGAGTTCGAGGTACACGGGCCAGCGCTCGCGCGGGCAATCGACCGGGCGGCGCATGTTCGGTTTCAGCTCCGCCATCTGCTGCGGCGTCAACGGCTTGCACTCGACTTTCGTCGCCGTCGCGTGCCGGATCGACAGCTGCAGCACGGCTTCGTCCTGCCCCAGCTGGCGCCAGCCGGGGCTGGTGGCAAGCAGGCCGGTAATGCCCGCCATCGCGCCGAGCAGGAGCGCGATCCCGATCGCCCGCATCGGCACCGGCCAGCGGGGGCCGGCCGGCAATGGCAGCGGCTTGCTGGCACCCCTTCCCCCGAGCCGCAGGACCGGCAGCGACGCAAGCCCCTTGCGGAATGCGCCGAGGTCCGCGTCCCAGGAAAGCGCGATGCGCTCCCGCGGCACCCGGGCGCGCAGCCATGGGTCGCGCTGGCCGGCAATGCGCTGTTCCGTCCAGCGCTGGCCCAGGCGGTGGTAGCACGAGTTCGCCCCGCAACCCGCGATCACGACGCCGTCGGCGAGCCGGCGCGAAAACACGAAGTCGATGAAGGACGGCGGCAGCATCCCGATGCAGGGCATCCGCGCCACCGCGGCGTTCCGGCGCAGGTCTGCGCCCAGGGTCCCCGCGTGCTCGCAGGCAAAGACGACCAGCCGGTCCCCGCCCGCGAGCGGCGCGCAGGATTTTTCCAGCTGTTCACGCAACGTCACGAGCGGCAGCTGCGGCAACTCGATGCCCGCGGCGAACACGCTGGCAGACCGGAACGGCGTCGCCGTCGGGCAGGATCCGACGCACAGGCCGCAGCTGAAGCAGCGATCCGCGTTCACGACGGCTTCCGCCTGGTACTTCTGCCAGTCGCTGCGCGGCTCCAGGGACAGCGCCCCGAATGGGCAATCGGCCACGCACCGTCCGCAGCCATTGCAGTTCAACAGGTTCACTTTCGCGACCGGCGCAGGAGTCCCGCGCGGCAGCCACGGCACCAGCCCGAGCACAAGCAACATCCCGCCGAGCAGTTGCCAGACCGTCGCCCCGCCCCATTGCTGCACCAGCGGATAGAGCGGCAGGTAGAACCAGTCGAGCCCGATCGTCGCCTGCACCTGGTCGAGATTCGCGCGTGCCTGGCTGACCGCGGGTACGACGATCGCAAGCCCGAGCAGCGAGCCCGCCACCAGCACGCCGAGCCCCCGTGCCGGCTGGATCCTCGCGGCCGCGTGCCGGTGGATATGGATCCACATGAACAACAGCAGCAGGAGCGGCGCCGCGATGTGGATGAACGACATCAGCGTGAAGAAACGGCTGGACAGCGCGACTTGATTGACGAAGTTGCGCGAGATCGGCTCGCCGAACAGCGGCAGCACGTCCAGGAGTTCCGCCGTCGTCACGGCGACGTACTGCGCCAGCACATCCCAGACCAGCCAGTACCCGGTGATGCCGCTGACATAGATCAGCATCAGGACCGGCAAGCCCGTGATCCAGCCGAACCAGCGCTTGCCCTTCATCCGGGCAAACGCGAATTCCCGGAGCAGGTGCACCAGCGCGACAGCGACCAGCCCGTCGGAGGCATAACGGTGCAGGCTGCGCATGACACCACCGATCCACGGCTGCGCATGGGTCAGTGCCTCGACCGTGTCGTAGGCACGCGTGATGCCGGTGTCGAAGAACACGTACAGGTAGACGCCGCTGACCGCGACGACCCAGTAGAAAAACCAGCCGATCGCACCGAGCTGCACGAGCGGATTCCACGCCGGTGAGAACACCCGCGTGCATACCGCTTCGAGCGCGCCGAAGGTCGCGCGCAGCCATCGCCGTGGATTTGCCGTCACGCAGTCCCGCGCCAGCTGCGCCAGAGGAACACGGCGACGCCGGTGAAGCACACGACGCCAATGATGAAGCTCAGCACGATCGACCAGTCGAAGCGGTAACGGCCACTCTTCGGATCGAAGACGGTGCAGAACAGCCGCACGCCCTCGATCACGGACTCGACCGTGTCCTCGCGGTCCCACTTCCCGAGCGCAAGGCGCTTCAGCGGGTCCACCAGCTGGGGCGGCTCGAATTCCTGCCCATAGACCTGCCGGAACACGATACCGTCGCCGTCGACGATCGTTGCCTGGATCATGTGATCGAAGCCGCGCGGGGTCGCCACATAGGTGAAGCCGATTCCCGTCATCAACGACCGGATGGTCGCGGCATCCGCCGCGCCGAAGATCCAGTCCGGGGCAGCAATGCCGCGCACGTCCGCATACTCGCGCATTCGCTGTGGCGTGTCATTCACGGTGTCGAATCCGACCGACAGCACCGTGAAGGATCCTGGACCCAGCACGGCACGGGCGACGTCCACGACCTTGCGCAGGTTGGCCGTGGTGGTCGGGCAGACCCCGAAGCAGCTGGTGTAGATCGGGCTGATGATCAGCGGGTGGCCGCGGAACCCGGCGAATGTGCGGCGCTTCCCGCCCTGGTCGGTGATCGCGAGACCCGCGGGCAGCTGCCGCCCGATCGCGGCCTGGCTCGCCTGCAGTGCAATCCGGGTGTCAAAGGCCGGCGCCTGCGGATCTGGCGTCGACGCGCCAGCCGCCCCGGCGACAAGCAGCGCCGCCACGATCGTAGCCGTGCATCTCATGATGCACCCTAGCGCATCGGCCAGACTTCGGAGAGGTATTTCCAGTTGACGAAGTAGTAAAGCACGAAGGCGGTGAAGAATACGCCCACCAGCACCAGCGTGCCGGGAATGCGCAGCGTGCCTGCACTGCCGTAGGAAGCGACTGCGGCCGAAATCGGCTGTCCGGAAGGCGCCGCCAGCGTGATCCTGTCGCGCACCGGCTTGCCGAAGAACACCGATTTCACGACGATCACGATGAACATCAGCCCGCCGAGCGCGGCGGCGATCGCCGCCATGCCATTCAGTCCCATCAACAGGTACGCCGTCGGCGGGTAATTGAAGTCAAACGGCGCCGACGTGAAGGTAATGTCCCAATGCCGTCGCGCGACCCCGAGCGTCCCGGCGCCCATCATGAACAGCGACAGGCCGGCGACGCCCAGGCCGAACAGATAGGGTTGCCATTTCGCCAGCGACGGGAACGCCACCTCGCGCTGGAAGACCAGCGGTATCAGCAGGTAGCTCATGGCCATGAACGCGAGCGTCGTGCCGGCAACGACCGTGCCGTGGAAGTGGCCGGGCACGTAGAGCGTGTTGTGCATCATGATGTTGATCTGCTCCGTGCCCATGACGACACCGGAGATGCCACCCAGGAAACCGAACATCACCAGCGACAGGAACATGCCGGAAAACGCCGGGTTGCCCCAGGGCGCTTTCCGCAGCCATTGGAACACGCCGTTGTTGAATCCGCGTGCGCGCTGCGCCGCCTCCATCGCCCCCGGCACGCTCAGGCCATGGATCATGCTGCCGAGCACGGCCAGGTACATCGCATAGCTGGTATTGAACACCTTCCACTCGGAGCTCAGGCCCGGTTCGACCAGCAGGTGATGGGCGCTCGCGAGTTGCAGGAACAGGATGTACAGCAGGAACGCCGTGCGGCTGATCTTCTCGGACAGCGGCTTGGCGCCGAACAGCATCGCGGCGATCGCGTACCAGATCGCGACATGCGCCGACACGTTGATCTGCTGCGAGGAGTGCCCCATCGCCCACCAGACGAGCTTGTACATCAGCGGATCGATATTGCTGACGAGCCCGATGGACCACAGCCAGGTCGGGATCAGGATGATCGCGCCCGAGGCGAGCGTGAACACGGCGATGATCGCCGCCGTCAACGCACCGAAGGTCACGAGCGGAATCGAGCCCTGATAGGTCTTTTCATCGCGCGCGATGACCAGCGTGCCGAAGAACACGAAGCAGCCGATCAGCGCACCGACAGCGAACAGGATCAGGCCCAGGTAGAAATGCTGCGCCGCCATCAGCGGCGGGTATGAGGTGAACATCACGCTCGACTGGCCCTGCAGTACGGCCACGTTCGTCACCAGGCCGCCGCCCAGCATCAGCGCGAAGGCGGCCCAGGCCCAGCGCGGGGCCGCAATGCGTGAATTCAGCAGGATCGCGGAGGCGAAATAGAGCACCGCGATCTCGAAGAAGATGATCCACAGGAGCAGCACGTCCAGGCCGTGCGCGGTCAGCGCCAGGTAGAACCAGTCGGCCGGCAGCAGGTGGACGGCGGGCCAGCGCGTCAGCGCGACCGACAAGCCGAACAGCCCGCCGATGGCGAGGAACACGACCGCGGCGACCGCGTTTGCCTTGATGAGCGCCTGGGCGGAGAGATCGATCCTGAGGCCCGTCGTCGGGCACGTGCGATATACGGTCTTGCTCATGCTGCCCTCCGTCACCGATCCACGACGAAGATCTTGCCGAGCATCGTGTGGTGGCCCAGCCCGCAGAATTCGTTGCAGACGATCGTGTATTCGCCGGACCTGTCCGGCGTCACTGTCAGCACGTGGTCATAGCCCGGATGCACCTGCACATTGATGTTGATCGGCTGCAGCGAGAAGCCATGCTGCAGGTCGAGCGACGACAGGTGCAGCCGGTAGGTCTGGCCGCGCTCGAGTTCTAGCACGGGATACCAGAGCCACATGCGGCCCAGCAGGTAGACGTCGGCGCCGGCCGGCGGCTTGATGACCGGCAAGCCGTTCAATTCGCGCACCTGCCAGTCCGCGACGTTGCGCTCCACCTTCGCGTAGTAGGCATTGGGCGTCGTGCGATAGGTTTCGTTGGCGAGGTTCTGGGCGCCGGTCGCGTGCCAGTAGATCATCATGAAGAACATGACGAGGCCCCAGACGAAGGCAAGCGCGATCCAGATCAATTCGGACCGGTGAGCCGGCTCGTTCCACCAGAGTCTCGTGCTCGGAGAAGTGATCGCCATGTCGTGCCTCCAGGGTCGTTACGGCGCTACCGGAATCTGGACCAGCTCGAGGATGCCCCAGATGATGTAGAGCACCGTGGGCACCACGACGCCCAGGAACAGCAACAGGAAATGGTTGTCGAGAACCCGTTGCATGAACGGGATGCGCAGCGGCTCTTGGTCCGGTGCAGGTTCGATCTCGGACATACGCCCCCCTTGGCCTGATGCCCTGCCGGTGACAGCAGCGTCGCAAATGGGCGCCCGCGGCGAATTGATCTAGATCAATTCCAAATAGCCGGGGCAAAGCGCCGGATCCCCGCGAAGGTCACCAGCGCCATGGACAGCAGCAGCACGAAGAAGACCAGGCTGCGATATTCGAAGACGCGTCCGGCCCGCGCCTCGAGCAGGCGCAGGATCCGGTCCGCCAACAGGTAGAGCACGATCCCCGTGACCGTGTAGTAAACAGCCTCCATCGCGATCCTCCCGCTGGTTCAGCCGACGCCGTGACTGTCGATCCTCTCCCTCTCGGCGACCTTGGCGGGTTTCGGGGATACCCACATCTGATACATGGACACGGTCCACATGAAGGCGAACGAGAGGCCCATCGTTGCCCCGGCCGCCATCACGACCCAGGCGAACGGATGATAAAGCTTCGTGAAATACCAGGAGCTGACGTCCGCCATGAGGGCAATGAACGGCATGACGACGACGGTGCACTTGAACCAGATCGGCCGCACATAGGCGTGGCTGAAGATGGATCCAAGGATGAAAAAGATGAAGCTGAGTCCGAACAGGTGGATGTGCGAGACGCGGACGAGCGTGAATATGTCCGTTCCCGTGTCCTGTGCGGTCACTTTCATCAGGTTGTCGTAACCGTTGAGGTTCACGAGGTGCGGGTTGCTGCCGTCGTGGCAAGTCATGCAGCGCTCATCCAGGACCGGCCGGATGGTCATCTCGTACACGGGGCGTTCCGCGCCGTTCTGCACCCATGCAATCAGGGAAGCGAGCTCGTCGGCCGGCAGCATCGTGGACATCGGTCCGCGCAGGGCCGATTCGAGACGCGACGCTTCGCCGCTGCCGGTATATGCGATGACGAGATCCTGGTACGACATTCCCGTCGGATCCCCGTCCCGCCCTGCATACGTGTGAAACAGGTAGATCAGTGCGAACAGGTAGCCGAGGCTCAGCATGACGAGCACCGCTGTGTACAGCGCGCGCAGGCTGTAGGGCAGCTCCGAGTAGTGGCGATAATGCCGGTGCAGCGGGACGTCAGTCATGATCGGTTCCTGGCCTATTCTTTTGCCGGCAGCACGACGTACACGACGGCGCGCGCATTCTGACGCGAATAGTGGGCGGCAAGGTTGCTGACATCCGCCGCGGTCAGCGAGCCGGACATGGCGGCCATCGCCTGGCTCTTGCGCGCACCCGTCCGGTACGCCTCCAGTACCCGTTCGAGATACTCCCTGCGCTGTGCTGCCAAGGCTGGCAGGCGTGGGTCGGTGCTGTTGCCGCTGATGCCGTGGCAACGGTCGCAGCGCTGCGCCCACTCGGCCATGCTGAGCGGCCTGTTCACCTTCACCGGCTGCGGCTGCAGGCTGGCGTAATAGGCTGCCAGATCCCTGGTGACGGCATCGCTGGTGGATGCTGCGAGGC